>NZ_JAKUFR010000012.1:0-83907 GCF_022663555.1 Bacillus cereus group sp. BfR-BA-01381 | reverse complement strand
GAAGAGCAGCGTAAACAACAAGAGCAACAGCAGCAAGAACAACAACGTAAACAACAAGAAGAAGCTCAAAAGAAAGCTGATGAGGAAGCTAGAAAAAGAGCTGAAGAAGAAGCTAAGAAAAAAGCTGAAGAAGAAGCTAAGAGAAAAGCTGAAGAAGAAGCTAGAAAAAAAGCTGAAGAAGAAGCTAAGAAACAACAAGAGCAACAACACAATACCGGCGAAGATACACCACACGCAGACGGAAATGTTGTTACAACAGAGTCTTAATACAAAAAAAGAAGTCCTTTCTCTTAACGAGAACAGGACTTCTTTTTTGTTATCATTTTCTTTACATATAGCTTTTCTATTTCAATATACAACTGCGCTAACTGAATATAAGAATGATAATTATTCGGTTTCTTTATAATGAACGAATATCGCTCTATAAAATTAACTGGTTGCACTTCCAATTCACTCGTAAAATCTTCTATTTTATTCAAACTATGAACAGGTTGCTCATTTAGCCAATATACAATTGATAATAAATGTGCTGCAAAAAGAATCATCGGACCTTCAGCTTCTTGCTTCTTTCTGTTTCGAAATAAAGTAGCAATGTCCTCATGCTTATTTTTCCATACATTCAACATTACAGGAATACTATTTTCAATTTCATTCCACGGCTCATATTGTCTTTCCATATCATATATAAAATAAGTATTTTGTACTGTTTCTTCAAAAGACTGTTCTGTATAATACGCAATCGAATTTATACTTTCTTTAAAAAATGGTAAGCACCGAAATTCTCTCGGTATTTCTATCACTCGCTCCATCCTTTATTTCCCCTTCATTCGCTTCTTTCCTTCACGACACACTTCTAGTAAAGGGCACTCTTCACATTGTGGTCGCTGCGCTTTACAGTGATAACGTCCAAAGAAAATCATACGGTGATGTGTAACGCTCCATTCATCCATCGGAATTTTCTTCATTAATGTCTTTTCTACTTCTAACACCGAATCTTTCCACCTACAAATCGCTAACCGTTTACTCACTCTCTCTACATGCGTATCAACAGCAATTGCCGGAATACCAAACGCTACCGAAACAACTACGTTTGCTGTTTTTCGACCTACTCCTGGTAACTTCGTAAGCTCATCTCGATCTTTCGGCACTTCCCCATTGTAATCATCTAATAACATTCTGCACAATTTTTGAATGTTTTTTGCTTTATTTCTATACAATCCAATAGAACGTATATCTTGTTGTAATTCTTCTAGAGAAACACTTAAATAATCTTCTGGTGTTTTATATTTTTGAAATAAATTTTTCGTCACTTTATTTACAAGTGCATCTGTACATTGTGCAGATAATGCTACCGCGATTACTAGTTCAAACGGATTATCATGAATTAATTCGCAATGTGCTTCTGGATACATATCCGCCATTGTGTCTAAACAATAGCGAATTTGCGTTTTATTTAACATATATTTCCTCCTACATTACTGCTCCAACCAATTATAAAAAGGCACTTTTCCAGTAAATTTCGTCTCTTGTTTTGTCGTTTGCTGCGTTCGTTGTTGATTTGCTCTAAATTTCCGTCCTTGGTTTTGGGCTTGATCTACTGTTTTAATACCATTCTTTTTCCATTCAAATAAAATACGATCAATATATCGGAAATTAAGCTTACCACTCATTACAGCTTCCCTGAGGGCCGCTTGAATTAAATTCGGATGATGTTGATCTTGATCTTCCCACATTCCCAACGTTTCACATTCAAATGGAGAAAGTGGTCTTCCAAATTCTTTTTCAAATACTGTATATAAATTTACTTGCAATTGCTTTATTTCTTTTTGTTCTTCCTCTATTGATTCATTCATTAAGAAATGCAATATTTTTTCCCATAGCGGTTGTAAAGAATAACTTTCACACATCATCGCTTCTGATTTTTGTCCACCTTCTAGTGATAAAAAGCCTTTTTGAATCAATGCCTGAATAACTTCCATACATTTCATTTCGGTAATCGTCATCCGTTCTGAAATCTCTGACGGAGTCGGAAACGAATTGCCCGATTCTAAAAATGTATGTACATGAAGTACAACCATAAATTCCGTTTCATTTAACCCTAATTTTTTATAATGCATCATAAGTAATTTTGGAATTGCAATGCTTCCCTGCTCAAACCACTGTAACATCATTTTCTTTTTCATCACCAAACACCTCGCTCTCTAGTATAACACACCTTTCGCTATTTCTTTTTGCCACAATTCGTCAAAAAAACCTCCCTATTATGTAGGAAGGTTTTTTGTATTACATTAATAAAATATACAATTAAGCTTGCACTTTACTTTTCATAAACGTATGAATACGTTCTAATGCTTTCTCCACTTGTTCAAGAGATGTCGCATATGATAAACGAACGTTATTTGGAGCACCAAATCCTGTACCTGGTACAAGAGCTACTTTTTCCTCTTCTAATAGAGCTTTTGCCCAATCATCAACAGTTTCGTATCCTGATAAAGCTACTGCTTCTTTTACATTAGGGAATAAGTAAAATGCACCTTGTGGTTTAATGCAAGTAAAGCCAGGGATTTGAATTAATTTATCATAAATAATGTTTAATCTCTCTTCAAATGCTTGACGCATTGTTTCTACAGGTTCTTGTGAGCCTGCATATGCCGCGATTGCGCCGTATTGAGCGATTGAAGTAGGGTTTGACGTACTATGACTCGCTAAGTTCGTCATCGCTTTAATAAGCTGCTTATTTCCTGCTGCATATCCAATACGCCATCCTGTCATAGAATGAGATTTAGATACACCATTAATAATAAGTGTTTGTTCTTTTAATGCATTAGAAAGCTGGGCAACCGAAGTATATTCTGCTCCACCATAAATTAATTTCTCATAAATTTCATCTGAAACGATTAAAATATTGTGTTCTAAACATACTTCTCCAAGCTGTTGTAATTCTTCTTTGCTGTAAATCATTCCTGTTGGATTGCTCGGTGAATTAATAATAACTGCTTTCGTTTTCTCTGTAATTGCCTCACGCAGCTGCTTCGCTGTAATTTTGTATTCATTATCTTCAAGGCCTTCTACATAAACTGGCTTACCACCAGCAAGCTTTACTTGTTCCGGATAACTTACCCAGTATGGCGTAGGGATGATAACTTCATCACCTTCATCAAGTAACACTTGGAATAATGTATATAATGCATGCTTTGCGCCGTTACATACAATAATTTCAGACGGATCATACGCAATTCCTTGATCGCGAGTAAACTTCTTCACAATTTCTTGTTTTAACGCTTGTAACCCACCTGTTGGTGTATACTTCGTATGTCCTTCTAACATCGCTTTATGTGCAGCATCCATAATATGTTCTGGCGTATTAAAGTCAGGTTCTCCTGCCCCTAATCCAATTACATCATGGCCTTCTGCTTTTAATGCTTGTGCCTTTGCTGTAATTTCTAAAGTTGCAGATGGTGTTAAAGCAGCTACTCGCTTTGCTAATTTCATTTGTAGTTCCCCCTACATCTATTTTTCAATGCTGTATCGTCGTAAAAACTGACCATCTTTAAATGCAAGATAGTAATAACTATAACGATTTTCATCATCAATATATGTAACTTCCCATAATGGTATATTGTTTTCAAAGCCTAATTTTACTTTTAAAATTTCTTTAGGCTTACTTTTGTGCTCTTTACTGTCATCTCCGACTTGTTCAATCGTTCTTTGTAAAGCCTCTTTTTCAGAAATACCTTCACTCTTTTTCCTTACTATAGTTTCCCCTTTTTTCTCAGGCACCCAAACGATAAGTTGTTCTCCTTTTTCATCTGTACCTTGTACGACTGTATATGAAGATTCCCCGTTATAATAATCCACAGATTTTACTTTTACAAGCCTTGCTTTTTCTTTTGCAATTTCTACAGATTTTGCCTCTTTAGGGATTTTCTTTTCCATTGCTTTATTATAAACATACGCCCCATATATTCCGCTAGCAACGATTACGATAACGATTGCAAAGATCCACTTTTTCATTGTATCACTACGTTCTGTAAATCGTAAATACAGCTGTTTCTTTATCTTTTTCGTCTAATGCTAATCCGAACATGAGGTCCTGCTCTTTTAACGTACGATTCAAACTATCAACGATTTTATACAAGTCAGATGAATATTTAATACGCGTCGTTGATAGGACTTCGATTTTCTTATCCATGAAAAAACTCCTCCGTTACACAAAAATTTCTAATTATAGAAGAACGCAATGCGGTTACAATAAGAGTACATTCTTTACAACCCCTGCTTCATCACCCATCTATTATAGCAGGACATGTACAGCAAAAAAAGGTTTCAAGTCGAAAACCAATACATTTTGTATACAAGAAGTAAGAAAAATAAAATTCCTCCTACCCACATTTTTTACGCCTGAAGTTTACATGCACTTCAGGCGTATTTTTTCTTCCAATTTTATCCCACTTTATTCAGTTGGCCGTTCCTTTAATTGTTCTAACAATTCTTCTAGAGGGCCTTCATAAAGCGGAACAGTTGGAATTGATTGTAAAAAACGTTTTCCATAGGAAGCGCTTGTCAAACGACGATCTAATACAAACACCGTCCCGGTATCTGTACTTGTTCTAATAAGACGACCAAATCCTTGTTTGAAACGCAGTATTGCTTGCGGGAGTGCTAACTTAGCGAATACGTCCTCTCCTTGATTTTTTAACCACTCTCCTTTTGCTTCCATCATCGGTTGATGAGGAGGCGTAAAGGGAAGGCGGACAATAACAAGACAACTAAGGGCATCTCCAGGTATATCTATCCCTTCCCAAAAACTACTTGTTCCTAATAAAATTGATTTATCGAACTCTTGAAACTTACGAATGAGGCGACTTCTGCTCTTATTATTCACACTTTGCGTTAATAATAAATAGCCTTCTAATTCCTCATCATTTTTCAAATTCGTATACGCTTCTTTCAACATTTCATACGAAGTGAACAAAACAAGCATTCTACCTTCTGTAGCTTTCGCTATTTTTGCAATATGAGCCGACACAGATTCAATATATTCTTCATTACTTGCTTGCTTAATAAAAGGCACATCCGTTGAAACCATTAATTTCATCTGTTCTTCAAAACGGAATGGTGATGGGACCTGTAATGTATTTGGAGCAAAATCATGTAAGCCTAGCTCTTCTTTTATATAGTCAAATGAATCGTTTACTGTTAGCGTTGCTGATGTGAAAATAACACTCTTTTTCTCTGTTAAAAATTCATCAGCAAATCTTTCACCAATATGAACAGGTTGCCCATATAAAACAGTTGAATGAATGGTTCCCTTCGTTTCAGTTTCCATCCATGTCACATATGAATTTTTTTCTAAAATGAGCACTTGTAAAGATTGCGCCATCTTTCTCAATAACTCAATTAAATGCATAAATTCACCTGTAACAACATGCATTTCCCATTCTAATTTACTTTGCAATATATCAACTTGCTTCTCAAGTGTAGAGAGTAATTTTCTTACATCATATACAAAACGATTTGTTAACTCGGTAATACTATCCCATAACTTGCCTTTTTCTACTTCCGTGTTATATCGATAAATGAGTGGCATATTGCTGATCCCTTGTTCCTGCTTTGTTTGTTTAAAGATGAATGCACGTAACATTTGGAATAGCTCATCCGCATCAAATTTCAATTCCTTCAAACTATGACTTACCATGCGGAAAGTCGAACGGGAGGCTTGTTCTGTTTTTTTCATCATTTTATATACTTTAGAAAGTACATCATCTGTTTCTAGCGTACCAAGACGAGATAAAACTAGCTGGAAATACATACAGGAGAACTGTTCACCTAATGTTCTACTCGCCGCTTCCTCAATATGATGAGCCTCGTCAAAAATAATATGTTCACACGAAGCAAACAATGGTTCCTCACTTGAAAAATCTTGAAATAATAACGCATGATTTGTAATAACGATATCTGCAAATAATGCTTTATTCTTTGCTCGTTGATAAAAACAACGACTATACCAGTTGCTTTGCATCCCACCCGGACTATGTACATCACTACAAATCCGGTTCCAAAGTAACTTTCCGCCCTCAGGAATATTTAATTCATCACGATCGCCCGTTTCCGTTTGCAATAACCACACTAAAATTTTTGCCTTCGTGAGCGCCATATCATAATTCTTCTCTTCTTCTTGCAAAGCATATTCAAATTTATGTAGACAAAGATAATGCTTTCTTCCTTTCAGAAGAGCTACTTCAAATGAAAATGGCATTATTTTCTGTAATAATGGAATTTCTTTTTCTAGTATTTGTTGTTGCAATTGTACAGTTTGGGTACTTATGATGACAGGTTCTTCTTTTTTCTTTGCAAAATAAATACTTGGAAGCAAATATGCAAGAGTCTTCCCTGTTCCTGTTCCTGCTTCAATTAGTGAAAACCTAGAATCTCTTAGCGCTGTATATATTTCCTTCATCATACTCTGTTGGCTTTCTCTTTTTTCAAACTTTGGCATATTCAACTCAAGTTTAGCAATTGTCTTATGCAAGAAAGCATCAAATTTAAATGCACATGTTTCACTTAGGTTTAAAGAATAATTCCGTTTTCGAAGTGCAATATTTCGATATACTTCATATCCCTCTGCGCCTTTTTTACCATGCATCATTTTCTTTAAAATATTTTCAGAAAGTACATCCGCTATATCACTTTGAAACACATCACTCAATTCATAAAGCGATTGCAAGGTGACAAGGGGTAACTTCTCAATTTCATTTAAAAATTGTAAAAACAATTCCGCTGTTGCAAGAGCATCACTATCCGCACGATGCGGTTGATCATGCTCTAATTCGTGTTGTTTAGCTAAATCACGTAATTTATAACTATCAGCCGTTGGCAAAAGAATTTGCGCCAACTCAACTGTATCAACTTTTGGGCAATGTATTTCTGTATATCCAGCCTGCCTTAATTCTTCCGTTAAAAAATTCCAATCAAAGTGAACATTATGTGCAACGAAAGCTGCACCTTGTAATAGCTCAACAACCATCGGGGCTACATCTTGAAATAACGGGGCTTGCTTAACCATACTCTCATCAATCCCTGTTAACTCTGTAATAAATGGTGGAATCTCTCTCTTCGGATTAATAAAAGATGAAAAAATCTCTAATATCTCTCCATCTTCCACTACAACAGCTGCAATTTGGGTAATTTTATCTTTCCCATCCTTCCAGGAGTTCCCTGTCGTTTCTAAATCGACAACGACATAACGCTTACTCATATATGTAACACCTCAATTTCTTACCTATCAAACAGAAAATTATATAATGTTACTATACCACGTTTTATCTCATCTTAATGAAAAGATGCACAAAAAAGCTATCTCCGTAATAGAGATAGCCTTCTTACTTATAATATCGTGCCCGCTTTTTCAGCACCTAACATTTCAATAATTTGATTATTATCGTCTAATACTGCAATTTTCGGCTCTTGTTTATGAATATTTTCTTCTGCCACTAGACCGTAGCAAATAATAATAACTTTATCTCCTGGCTGTACAAGCCTTGCAGCTGCACCATTCAAACAAACAACACCGCTACCACGTTCTCCTTTAATAACATATGTCTCTAAGCGAGCACCATTATTATTATTTACAATTTGGACTTTTTCGTTTTCTACAATATTTACTGCATCCATTAAATCTTCATCAATTGTAATACTACCTACATAATTTAAATTTGCTTCTGTTACTGTTGCGCGATGTAACTTCGCTCTCATCATTGTGCGAAACATAGATGCTCCCCCTTATTTAACCGTTAATGTTATATTGTCAATTAATCGTACATTTTCAAATTTAACTGCAATTGCTAAAATGATTCGTCCTTCAATTTTATCCACTACTTGTAGTGAAGGATACGTATATAAATCAGCATAATCTACAGTGCCTTTCGTATACGTCTCAATATACTCTTTCACAAGAGTTGTAATGATTTCTGCATTACGTTCTCCTGCCTCAATTCTTTCTTTCGCTATACATAGACTGCGGTATAAATGAGGAGCCTCTTCACGCTCTTCTTGTGATAAATACACGTTACGAGAACTTTTGGCTAATCCATCTTCTTCCCTTACAATATCCACCGGTACGATTGTAACCGGAATATTAAAATCAGCGACAAATCCTTCAATGACAGCAACTTGCTGTGCATCTTTCATACCGAAATAAGCACGTGTTGGCAATGTAATATTAAATAGTTTCATTAGTACAGTCGCAACACCAGCGAAATGACCAGGTCTTTGCTTTCCGCATAACACATCGGTACGCTTCACAACTTCTACTGTTGTCGTTTGTTCTGCTGGATACATTTCTTCTACGCTCGGATAAAATAAATAATCTACACCGTTTTCTTTTGCTACACTTTCATCTCTATCAATATCACGAGGGTATCGATCTAAATCTTCATTTGGTCCAAACTGTAGCGGATTAACAAACACGCTTAAAACTACAATTTCATTTTCTTCTCTTGCCTTACGTAATAAAGTCGCATGACCTTCATGTAAATAGCCCATCGTTGGGACAAAACCAATACTTTTTCCACTGGCACGTAGTTCGTTTGTAATTTGCTGCATCTCTTGTACTGTAGTTACGATTTTCATTATTGTTTTCCTCCGTATAACGCTAAACATTCTTCCTCTTTCATTGTGAATGAATGTTTTTCTTCCGGAAATTGACCTGTCTTTACTTCAGTAACGTATTGTGAAATCCCTCGCACAATCTCCTCTTGAACAGACGTATATTGCTTCACAAATTTCGGAACACGCTTTACGCCATATGAGATAAGATCATGATAAACGAGTACTTGCCCATCCACTTTTTGTCCTGCTCCAATTCCAATCGTTGGAATTGTTAGTTGCTTCGAAATGAATTCTGCTAGCTGCATCGGCACACATTCTAATACAAGTGCTATCGCACCAGCTTCCTCACATCTCTTCGCATCTTCTATTAATTTTTTTGCACTTTCAGCATCTTTTCCTTGTACTTTATAGCCACCTAACACTCCTACAGATTGAGGAGTTAAGCCTAAGTGTGCCACGACAGGAATTCCCGCACTCGTCAAGTAATGAATAGTTGATATCACTTCTCCTGCACCTTCTACCTTCAGTGCATGAGCACCACTCTCTTGAACGATGCGGCGTGCATTCACCATCGTATCTTGAGGCGACACATGATACGACATAAATGGCATATCAGTTACAATAAACGTCTCTTTCGCTCCTCGGCGTACAGCTTTCGTATGATGAATCATATCCTCTACTGTTACAGGTACTGTTGAATCATAGCCGAGCACAACCATCCCAAGGGAATCTCCAACTAGAATCATATCAACTTCCGCTTCTTCTGCTAACTTAGCAGATGGATAATCATACGCCGTTAGCATTGTAATCGGCTCACCTTGCTCTTTCATTTTCAAAAAATCTGTTTTTGTTTTCAAAAACTACTCCTCCTTTATACAGGAGAGAGGAGATGGCCGAAATCATATAAAAAACCCCTCTGGCCATAAAAGGGCAGAAGGGTTGTGTGTTAGTCGGCATTATTCATCCCTCTGTCCCAGTCCGTTATTGGATCAAGGCAGAATCCAAGTTATTATTTTTCGTATTGCTTCGAATTATGGTGCAGTTCGCTCTGATACTGCCCACATTCGAACTAATTATAGCAAACTCTAAAAAGGAATTACTACATTTTTTTGAAAAAATAATTTTTATCCTTATTACGGTATGTGAAATTTTTAAATAACGCATGCATAGAAAGATAAACAGATTTGTTTACATACATAGTATAACTCTTAAAATAATGATGCAGGTTAATTGAGGAAACATACTTACAAAAGGAGAATTGCTAATGTCTATAAGCACATGGTTATTTCGATTCATCGGTTTTCTTGTGATGCTTGTGGGAGTAACAACTTTAAATTCCCTCAATGTATTTGCCTCAGTTAACGTCGTAACACAACCTGTTGAGTCTGCCAAAGTGATTGAAGTCGAGCTAAACGATGATTACTTTAAACCGAACGTCATCACGATTCCAATTGAAGAATCAACAACATTGCTATTGAAAAATAAAGGCAAGAGCGAGCACACCTTTACAGTAAAAAAACTCGGCATTGACGTCGTAGTCGAGTCAGGAAAAGAAAAAAATATTACCGTGAAACCTAAAAATACTGGTACATATGAATTAATATGCCGGTATCACCTTCTTAAAGGAATGGAGGGAAAAGTAATCGTCAAATGACAAGTAAATACTAAAAAATTCATTATCGCACCGCAAACTCATTTCAAAAATATTGAAATAAAAAAGAAGTTCCAAAAGAGGAACTTCTTTTACTTAATTTCGATATCCGCAGAATGAATGTGATGTACTTTTCCTTCATGATCTTCTAGAAGCAATACACCATCCTCTGTAATTCCTTTTGCTATCCCTGTAATTGTCTCTCTCATCGTTCGAGCGTTAATTTCTTTCCCGATACTCACAGCGTAACTTTCCCAAAGAATTTTAATGACAGAGAAACCATTTTGTAAATACTCTTCATATAATTTTTCTAGTTGTAAAAAGATTTGTTGCATAAGCTCCGCACGAACAATTGGCTTACCAGATTCAATCGCTAAAGAAGTAGCAATATGCTGAATTTCCTCATCAAAATGTTCTTGCTTTTGATTCGCATTAATACCAATACCCATAATGACAGCATTAATTTTATCAGGATCAGCTTGCATTTCTGTTAATATACCTACAGCTTTTTTCCCCTGAATTAAAATATCATTCGGCCATTTTATTCCTACGTTTACACCTGTGCACTTTTCAATTGCTTGCGCAACGCTAACAGCGGCTAACAAAGTAAGTTGTGGTGCATGATGAACCGGGATTGATGGACGTAAAATAATACTCATCCAAATTCCTGTTCCTTTTGGTGAATGCCATTTTCTGCTTAAACGACCTCTACCCGCTGTTTGTTCTTCTGCCACAACAATCGTTCCTTCTTCTGCACCTTCATAAGCAAGTTTTGCTGCAATATACTGCGTCGATTCAACAGACTCTTCAAAATACACTGTTCTACCAATATGTTTCGTTTGTAACCCTAACTGAATTTCATTCGCAGTCACTTTGTCTGGCTTACTTGCAATTCGATAGCCTAATCGACGCACAGCTTCAAGTTCATACCCCTCATTCCGAAGGTCCTCCATATGTTTCCACACAGCAGTTCTTGAGCAACCAAGTTTATCACTAATCGTTTGACCAGATACAAACTCGCCATCCGCTTCTGAAAAAACTTGCAATAACTGCTTTCTTATAGTAGATTGCATTCTTGCAGCCACTCCCTTATACACTCTTTCTCATTCACTACATTTCCTTGTACGATTGCTTCTTCAATTTTTTGAATCATTTCAGCAACCCACGGACCTGGCTTTTTACTTGCCCAGTTTAACAAATCATTCCCAGTTACATTCATCTCTTGTCGACTCTTGATTGGCAATGCTTGAAACAACGTTTGTACTCGTTTCACAGATGTATGATCATAGCTTTCAATCATCGCTTCATATACTCTTTCTGCCATTTCAGCTATATGAATTCCCGTTTTATAAAGAAGAACTGTATCCCAATCCTTCTCCTTTCTCTTACGGACTGTTAATAAAACTGCGACGATATCTTTTATTTTTTTATTCGAAAACTTCCATTGACGTAAAAAGACAGCTGGATGTTCTTCCCCGATACAATATAAGAAAAAGGCCCATGCCTCAATGTCTGTTTCAAAAGAATCCCAGTTATACTGCGTAGCTTTTAACAATCTCTCTTCTGACATCTGTAAATATGGTAGATGAGAAAATAGTTTCGTTTCTACTAATTCTTTGAGAGCCTTCACACAATATGTGCCAGTTAACAGTTTTTCAAACTCCACTGTAATTCTCTCAATTGCTATATGTTCCAGCAAATGTCCATATGTTTCAATTGCTTGTTTCGTTTTCGTCTCTAAAGAAAAACCTAACGTACTTACGAACCGAATACCACGCATCATTCGCAGGGCATCTTCTTGAAAACGATCCGCAGCATTTCCCACTGTCACAATTTCTCTCTTTTGAATCGCTTCCTGTCCAGCAAATAAATCAACCATTTCGCCTTCTTCTGTCATGGCAATTGCATTCATTGTGAAATCACGACGTTTTAAATCCTCTTCTAATGAACGAACAAATTGAACACTACTAGGTCTTCGAAAATCTTCATATTCGCTCTCTGTTCGAAACGTGGTTACCTCATAAGGTTCACCATTTTCTACTACAATTACAGTTCCATGCTCAAGACCAACAGGAACATGTCTTGGAAATATAGCCATCACTTCTTCTGGTAAAGCAGATGTCGCAATATCAATATCTCCAATCGGCCTATCGATAATAAGATCGCGTACGCTTCCGCCGACAAAGTAGGCCTCATGCCCTTGTTGCTTTAAAGTCTCAATAATAGAACTAGCTTTTTTAAATCTTTTCATTTTTGTCATCCCTTAGTACATCATAGTAAATCGTTTCATATTGTGAGACGATTTTTTCAGAGCGGAACTGCTCGTAAACACTTGCTCTTGCTCGCTCTCCCATATTACGGTGAAGTTCTTCATCCTTTAATAACTGAATGGCTTGATTTGCCACTCCCGTCGTATCGCCAACTTCACATAAATATCCTGTTTCACCATGTTGAATGACTTCTGGAATACCTCCAACCCTTGTTCCGATACAAGGTACACCACACGCCATCGCTTCTAATAAAACAAGACCAAAACTCTCTTTCTCTGATAGAAGTAACATTAAATCACTCATCGCAAGTAACTCTGCAACATTATCTTGCTTCCCTAAGAATAAGACGCGATCTTCAATATGTAAATTTTTCACCAACTGTAAAATCGTGCAAAATTCCGGTCCATCTCCAACAAGAAGCAACTTCGCATCTACTTCTGTAACAATTTTAGCAAATGCCTGAACAACATCTTGCACACGTTTCACTTTACGGAAATTTGAAATATGAATGAGTATCTTTTCACTTTCACTTATACCGTATTCTTTCTTTAATTGAGTCATATCACGCTTGAAATATACACGTTCGTCTATAAAGTTATATACCGTTTGAATGTCTTTATTTGGTTTTACAAGCTCATGCGTTTCGTTAATTAATGAATGGGAGACAGCCGTCACAACATCGGATTGCTCAATGCCAAAACGAATTAAATTATTTAACGAAGGGTCGGAACCTAACACAGTAATATCTGTACCATGCAAGGTTGTAACAATTTTAATACGCTCTCCAATCATTTGTTTTGCTAAATAAGCACAAATGGCATGTGGTATTGCGTAATGCACATGTAAAATGTCTAGGTTTTCTCTTTGTGCAACCTCTGCCATTTTACTCGCTAACGCTAAATCGTACGGTGGATATTGAAATACAGAGTATTGATTTACCGTTACTTCATGAAAGTAAATGTTTGGATACACTTTATTTAACCGGAATGGTAAACCCGATGTAATAAAATGAATTTCATGCCCGCGTTCCGCTAATTGCTTTCCTAATTCTGTTCCAACAACACCAGAACCACCTACAGAAGGATAACATGTAATACCTATTTTTAATTTCATTTACATCCCCCTATTAAATCAGCATGTAATAAAACCGGTTTCTTACTCATAAATCCTTCGGCATATAAGACTCCAACTTCTTTTCCAAACATTTTCTCACGAGCGACTACAGTTTCAACATAACCTTCTGTTAACGGTGTTTTCACACCATCACTCCCTGTTGAAAACTGACTTTCATACGCTTCTAGTGCTTCCACTTTTTGCGATACGTATTCACTAATATCTATACAAAAATTCGGTTTATGAAAACCATTAATCATATAATGATAAAAAGACTCCACACGATGTGGTGGAACCTCTGGCATATATTTGCGAATTCCCGCTGAAAAAATAGCTTCTTCCACAAGTTTTGCACAATTTGCATGATCTGGATGACGATCTTCATAATACGGTGCAAAAACTAGTTTTGGTTTATATGTACGAATTACTTTTACAATTTCACGTATATACTCTTCTTTCATATACAAACCACGGTCTGGCATCGCTAAATTTAGTCTCGTTTTTACTCCCATTATACGAGCTGCCGCCTTTGCTTCTTCTTTTCTTAACTCTATCGTTCCATTAGAAGAAAGATCAGCTTCTGTTAAATCACAAATACCTACTTCATACCCTTGCTTCGTATATTTAGCAATGGTACCAGCCATGCCGATTTCAACATCATCGGCATGAGCACCAAACGCTAATATATGTAATCCACTCATAATTGTTCCCCTCATTTTCTTAACTTGCGGTAATCTAAATCTCCTCGCTCTAATGCGTGCATTAACATTTCAGCACTTGCCATATTCGTTGCAAGTGGAATTGCATATACATCACATAAACGAAGCAATGCATTCACATCCGGTTCATGCGGCTGTGCTGTTAATGGATCGCGGAAGAAAATTACCATGTCTAAATCATTTTTTGCAATCATTGCACCAATTTCTTGATCGCCGCCAAGAGGACCAGATTGATATCTTGTTACAACTAAACCGGTCGCTTCCATAATACGAAGCCCTGTCGTTCCTGTTGCAAATAATTCATGTTGTTCAAAAATTGGTTTATATGCGTATGCAAACGAAACCATGTCATTTTTCTTTTTGTCATGTGCGATTAAGGCAATTTTCATCCGTTGTCTCCCCTTTAGTCGATAATATTTTCTAAACCGTACACAAGATGATCTAGATTCATTACTGTCTCAATTGATAGTTTTACACCAGACATAAATGATGCACGATTGAATGAATCATGACGAACTGTTAACATTTGTCCGTCTCCACCAAACATTACTTCTTGGTGTGCAATAAGTCCTGGTAAACGTACACTATGAATGTGAATACCGTCTACGTTCGCACCACGAGCTCCTTTTAGTTGCTCTACTTCATTCGGATGACCTTGCTGCTTTGATTCACGATTTTGACGAATCAATTCTACTGTTTTTACCGCAGTACCAGATGGTGCATCTAATTTTTGATCATGATGCAATTCAATTACTTCAACATCTTGGAAGTACTTCGCTGCCATTTGTGAAAATTTCATCATAAGAACTGCACCAATTGCAAAGTTTGGAGCGATAATTGTTCCTACTGCTTTTTCTTTTGCAGTCTCGGTTAATTGTTTTAGCTCTTCTTCTGTAAATCCAGTTGTACCAATAACAGAACGAAGTCCACGCTCAACTGCTAGTGTAACGTGTTGTTTTCCAACTTCTGGCGTTGTTAAATCTAACAACACATCTGCTTCTACTTCCTCTAAACAAGTATGTAAATCCGCGTAAATAGGTGTATCTAACGCTGGCATTCCAGGCAAATCAGAGATTTTCTCTCCACCATGCTTATAATCCACTGCTGCTACTAAATTAAAATGTTCCGTTCTTTCCATAAGAAGAACTGCTTCATGTCCCATACGTCCTCTTGGTCCAGCGATAATTACTTTAATTTCTTTCATTATTCTTTCTCTCCCTCATCAATACGTGTCCAGCGATCTTTATCGCGAGTATTAAATTTATTCATTACAATGTTATGTGCTGTTTCTAAATCAATATTTAAACTATTTGCCATACAAATCATAACAAATAATACATCTCCAAGCTCTTCTTCAATACTACGTTCTGTTTCAGTTGTTTTCTTCGGTTTCTCACCATAATAATGATTAACCTCTCTTGCAAGCTCCCCCATTTCTTCTGTTAAACGAGCCATCATTGCAAGTGGACTGAAATAACCTTCTTTAAACTGACCAATATATGCATCTACTTCTTTCTGCATATCCTTCATCGTTTTCGCTTCCATACAATTCACCTCTAATCCTTCCTCTTTCATGTTAGCCAATTCATCGCGATTTGACAAATATTATTCCCCGCCAAACACCTATTTGCGACCCTTTTTGGGAAAGATTATAATAAAGTGAAACTTTCTTTTGCATTTTTGGCAAAAGATCAGCCTAAACCAATCGGGTTCCTACGGCTGGTTTTCACTGCTTCCTTGCTTTTTCTCCTACCAGCCGTTGGAACGGGGTAAAGTGAAACTTCTTTTGCGATTTTTGCAAAAGATCAGCCTAAGCCAATCATTTTTTTATAGCCTTTACTATTTTCACTAGCAACGAGAAATTACTTATCATTATGTTTTACCGTTTCAGCGGAGCAATGCCATTTACATAATTAGGGGGATTTCTATATGACATCAAATTTGAAGATTCGAAATATCATTTTCATTTTAATCGGTTCCGCTATTTTTTCTTTCGGTATTGTGAATATCAATATTGAAAATCACCTTGCAGAAGGTGGATTTACCGGTATTACACTATTATTGTATTTTCTATTTAAGTTTGACCCTTCTTATTCAAACTTACTTTTAAATATCCCTATATTTTTTATTGGTTGGAAGTTACTTGGAAGAACGACATTTATATATACACTAATCGGCACCTTTAGCGTATCTTTATTTCTATGGATTTTTCAGCGTTACGACGTTCTCAACTTACATGTAAACTTACAAAACGATATGACACTCGCCGCTTTATTCGCCGGAGCATTTATTGGTATCGGTCTTGGGATCATATTTAAATACGGCGGAACTACTGGCGGTGTAGATATTATCGCGAGACTCGCTCATAAATATGTTGGCTGGAGTATGGGGAAAACGATGTTTATGTTTGATGCTATCGTCATTATCGTCTCTATCCTTACATATTTATCATATCGCGAGGGTATGTATACGTTAGTTGCTGTTTTTATCGGAGCGAAAGTAATTGATTTTATGCAAGAAGGAGCCTATGCAGCAAAAGGAGCAACGATTATCTCAGATAAAAACGATGAAATTGCTGCCAAAATTTTATCTGAGATGGAGCGCGGAGCAACCTTTTTAAAAGCTGTTGGGTCGTATACAAAAGTGGAACGGAACGTATTGTATTGCGTTGTTGCTAAAAATGAAATTGTGAAATTAAAAAACATTATTACTTCTGTAGATCCTCACGCCTTTGTTGCTGTAAGTGACGTACATGATGTAGTTGGTGAAGGTTTTACATTGGATGAAAATAAAAATCCATTACATACGTAAACACAACTAGAAAAGCTTTTTAGCTTTTCTAGTTTTTTATTACATATCGCTTAAGTTTTTCTAAATCCTCATAAATAAGCTCCAATAAGCTCCGATTATAAAAAATGGAAGCAGGGTGGAATGTCGGAAAAATATGATATTCTTTCTCTGACCATGTAAACTCTGCACTTTGCATATCCTTTAATTTTTGAATGGGCTGTTTTAATAATTGTCCGTGTACGTCTGTAATTTTTTTATCTTTTCCTGTTAAACGTTGAAGACCGATATTGCCAAGCGTGACGATAAACTTCGGATTTATTTTCTCTAATTCATAATCTAACAAAGGCGCATGGGCAACTATTTCTCCTTGATTTGGCGTTCTATTATACTTTTTTTGTATGATTTCACCATTTCGTTCTTTTTTCTCTCGCCATTTATAAGGTCTACTCCGAACAGCGCTCGTAATATATACTTCATCCCTTGTAACGTGAATACGTTCTAAAAAACCCATTAATTGTTTTCCTGCCCTCCCGCTAAACGGAATCCCATTATGAATTTCTGTTTCACCAGGCGCTTCTCCTAACAACATAAATTTAGGATTTTCAGGACCTTGTCCACTTAAAAAACCTTCTAATTGATAAGGAGCACTACGCTCTTTCACTTGTTTTACTAAATGGTCTGGATATTTCATTTCCCCCACCGCCTTTCCGCATTACTTCTATTATTTCTATTTGTAATACATTATATAATTCAATCCACACAACAAAAAAGACTATCATAATTGATAGTCTTTAGTCGTCGCTACGCTGCATACCAGTATAAATCAATACGAGACGTAATAATTCAAATACCGCTACAGCTGCAGCTGCTACATATGTTAATGCTGCCGCATTTAATACTTTACGAGCTTGCCCATATTCATCAGTTGATACGATACCTAACGCTTCAATTTGTTGCATTGCACGCTTGGATGCATCAAACTCAACGGGTAATGTAACAAGTTGGAACACAACACCTGCTGCCATTAAAATGATACCTAAAAATATCATGTTAGCCATCGATGCAAAAATACCAATCATAATAAATATCCAGGAAATATTCGATCCAAAGTTTGCAACTGGCACTAACGAATGACGAATACGCATAAAGTTATAATCTTTTGCATCTTGAATTGCGTGTCCTACTTCGTGTGCTGCAACTGCTGTACCAGCAACTGAATGACCGTAATAGTTATCTGTTGATAATCGAACTGTTTTTGCAGTTGGATCATAATGGTCTGATAAATGGCCTGGTGTTTCTTCAACGGCTACGTTGTATAATCCATTCTCATCTAAAATTTTCCGAGCCACTTCCGCTCCTGTCATACCTGATGTTGAATAAACTTGTGAATACTTGCTATAGGCACTACGTACTTTTGACTGTGCATACAACGGTATGATCAAAATGATCGCGAAGTAAATTAAATAAAACATCATGAATCTCTGAACCTCCATTGAAGTTTTAATTATAGTACTTCCCATTCTATTTTCTTCTGCCACCATTGTCAATGAATAAAACTTACAATCCGTATCTTTATTTATTACATTATCTATTCTTAGAATGTACATTACTTTTTCTTTTTTCTCTCTCTCCTTTATACTTTCTCCACCCAACATAAGTTAATGTGAATAAAATAAGACCTCCAGTAATTGTCATAAACCAAATGAGAGAGGGTGCAATTTCATCTTTTTTTACTGTATGAAATATTTTTTGCAAATCCCCCTTAATGATTCCTACTTGCATTTGCCCACCTTTCGTTTTTAACATAACGTTACGAAATTCATCCAAATAAGATAAATGGGCATTTACACGCTGCACTTCGTTTTCTGGCAAGGCTATCATTAAGCTTGGATAAATAATATTAAATTCATGTAAAAATGTGTTTAACGTTTGTTGAAACTGTCCCGTATCTTCTTTTGTCATCGCTTTTTCCATTTGAGAAAAGGCACCCATTACTTTCCCTTCTCTTTCCATCCAAAGTGGTTGATACTTCGATACTTGTGCATCAACAGCGAGCTGCAGTGCTAGCACATTATCAATTTTAACTTGTTTACTTACATCTTCTTCCGCGAGAGATTGTTTCGCGTTGTCGTAAGCTAAAGAAATAACTCTAACTTGATCTGGCGTTACTTCTTGCTTCTTTTCATTCCCCTTTATAACAAACTGCTCCGAGAAATGTTGTAATACTTGTACTGCTTTTTCATCTTCATTACGCTTCACTAATTGTAATGAGTCATCCAACAACCCTGTTAGTTCACTCCACTCTTCAGCATATATACGTAACGGAAACATTATAATTAGAAATGCTATCAATCCAACTAATGTTCTCTTCATCACGGTCCCCCCTATAACTACTAGTACAAAATATGTTAATTTGGACAAGAATAGAACAGAACTGGACCGAAAAATATATTATCGTTTTACAAACAAAAAAATTCTCTTTAGATAGAGAATTTTTCTTTTGAAATCCTTTTCTTTTTTACAAAATATTTATACAAGCTATAACAAATTATGCTACCACATAAAATAAATAATAAAATAGCACACGCTGCATGCATAAAGAACTCTTCTGGTAACATTAATATAATCGGATCCGTTTCAATATCAAACATCCAATAATCATTACTGAATAAAAGTTTATGGAATAATACAAAACTCTTTTCAAAATTAATAGCGATTGGTAACACAAGCGCAATCGGAAAGATAATTGTTACAATCGATCCATGCAGTAAAAACTTTTCATTTTTCTTTTTTAATAAATACATGCCGCCTACTATTGCAATCATAATTGTCGCATACATTACATATTGTATCTTTACTAAAATATTTTTAACATCTACAAAATGAATACGACCATTTGTAGACATATCTAATGTGGGCAACTGTAATGCACCGTCATAAAACGGAGATAAATATGTGATAAGCACATCATAATTTCTTTTAATATCATCCTTCGTCATATCTGCTAAATCTGGAATGTTTAAAAAATCAATTTCAAAATAATATAGCCATTTTCCGTATACAACCACCGTTGTTGCGAGTGCAAATATAGAAAATGCTATGCTATATGAAACAATTATCGTAATCAATCGATCCAATATTTTTGTACCACTCGTATTTTTCTTCATTTTCTCCCCCTAATGTTCTAACGATTATAAAGAAAACTGTTTTCGATTCTCACGTAAGCAATAATAATATGTCATACAAAGCACAGCAATGCTTAACCAGAACGTAAAATAACCAATTTCCCCTACAAACAAATGCATAATGCCATATCTCGGCATTTGCCAAAACAAATAATCAATTGCATCGTTATGTAATGTCCATATAGCTGCTACCGCAAAATGCCATTTTTTTATACGGTAAAACGGTGCATATAGCACTGCTTGTACTGCCATCGCAAAATGTGAAAGCATTAACATATACCCGATAAAGCCAATAGGACCTTTTACATAGATCATAATCCCATTTACAACAACAGCCCATATTCCATATTTTATTAAAGTAACAATCGCTAGCGCCTCTATTAATCCCCAATTTCTTTTTATTAAAAAAGCAATTAAAACAAAGACAAAAAAGAGACTTGCCATAGGGCTATCGGGTACAAACGGCCAAAATATAGGTGAAGTTTCTTTTAATTGATTTCCATACCATATAAATCCGTATATCGTACCTAATATGTTAACAACTAATAAAAATAATAATACGGAGCGTTGTCTTAACATTGCATACAAGTAAACCAAGCTGTATGTCCAACACCTTTCATTCTTTCATCAAACTCTACTCTATTATATAGTAAACTTTCTATCATCAAAATAAAAAGCTGACTACAAATTTTGTAGTCAGCTTTTTATTATTTTTTATTATACTTTGCAACGAATTCCGAAAGCTTCTTCAGCTCCTCATCTGTACCTTTAAATACACCTTTAGGCATGGAACCTTTTCCCTCTTTCGCAATTTTAGCAATTTCTTCTGGCTTCAAAGTTAAATTTTGCAGTGCCGGTGCTGCTGCCCCGCCCTGTAAATTGTCACCGTGACATGTTAAACAAGTATTTTTTTGCATTAATTTATAACCGTCATCATTTTTATCAACTGGTGCTGTTTTTACAATTGCTCCTTGTTTTTTTGCAGCTTCCCAGTCGTGGTGTGCTACAGATTCCCAAGTTAAAAAGATAATCGATGCAATTGCTAAAAGCATAAATCCCGTTGCTACAGGACGCTTCAATGGGCGTCTTTCTGGGCCTCGATCAAGAAATGGAGCTAACAGTAATGCGCCAAACGCAATCCCTGGCATAATGAACGCTCCAATTACAGTAAATGAGCCAGAAGCATAAGAATACTTTAATAACTGATACAAGAATAAGAAGTACCAATCTGGAAGTGGTATATACCCAGCATCAGTTGGATCCGCCATTCTTTCAAGCGGTGACGGATGCGCCACTGTTAAACATAAATAACCGATTAAAAAAACTGCACCAACCATCCATTCTTTTAACAAGAAGTTCGGCCAAAATGCTTCTGTTTTCCCTGGGTATTCAGAATAGTCTTTTGGAATGTTTGGTTTCCGAGCTACTGGTACCCGAGAATCTCCTACAAACTTCATCCCTTTGCCGCGATGCATAATCTCCCTCCTTTAGTTCTTTCCCCTTTAATTTAGCAATCTCTTATAGTGGACCGGAAATACCTTGTTTGCGAATCATGATGAAGTGGAAGGCCATTAAACCTAGAAGTGCTGCTGGTAAGAAGAAGACGTGAATAGCAAAGAAGCGAGTTAATGTTTGAGCGCCAACAATTTCGGAATGACCAGCGAGTAATGTTTTAATGTAAGGACCAATGAGCGGCGTTTGCTCTGCAATTTGAATCCCTACTTTCGTAGCAAATAACGCTTTCATATCCCACGGTAATAAATATCCGGTAAAACCAAGACCTAACATAACAAAGAAAATAAGAACACCAACAATCCAGTTTAGCTCACGAGGCTTTTTATACGCACCCTGGAAGAAAACTCTAAGTGTATGTAAAAACATCATTACAATTACGAGACTAGCACCCCAGTGGTGCATACCACGAACAATTTGCCCATATGCAACTTCATTTTGCAAATAATAAACCGATTCCCAAGCATTTTTAATATCAGGCACATAATACATCGTCAAAAACATTCCAGATAAAATTTGAATTACAGTAACGAAAAAGGTAAGTCCGCCAAAGCAATAAACGAATGCAGAAAAGTGATGTGCCGGGTTTACATGTTCAGGTACTTCATGATCAGCGATATCACGCCATATTGGTGTAATATCTAACCTTTCATCTACCCAATCATAAATTTTATTTAGCATCTACTTTGCACCCCCTCTTGGCTTCGCTTTTCCTAGATACAACGTTCCATCTTTCACTTTAGATTCGTATACATCAAGTGGAGCAAGGGGCGGCGTGCCTTTAATGTTAATTCCGTCTTTTGTGTAACGGCCCCCGTGACATGGACAAAAGAATTGATTCGGATGCGCTTTGTCCGAATTCCAGTTAACCGTACATCCTAAATGTTTACATACTGGAGAGAACGCAACAATGTCTCCGCTTTCATCTTTATGAACCCAAGCTGATTTTGGCTCTTCGGACTTGTACCAACCATCAACCTGCTTCACCTTAAAGTCGAAACGTTTCGGCTCTGTTGTAATATCCTTTACTTGTGCAACAGCAACCATATCCGTTCCCGCTTCTTTTCTTAACACCGGATCAAGCGCAAATCGCGTCATCGGCATTAAAATACCCGCTGCCATAAAGCCTCCTACCCCTGTAAGGGTGTAATTTAAAAACTGTCTTCTTGACACTCGATGTTCTTTCTCGCTCACGAAAATTTCCCCCCTCTATCAGAAATTGTCCCCTCGTGATAAATTATATAAAAAATAAAAACTAGGACACTATCATGATATAATACGCTCATGCACAGGTCAATATCATACTACTCATAATAATAAGAACTTTCTGTTTATTACTGTTTTCCCCATTTTTCTTCTAACATTACCATTATATTTTTTATATGTGCATGAATCACTTCTCTTTTCGCTTGATCACTAAATTGTTCTAACGCTAATGAAGGAAACCAAAATAAATCTCCCTGCAATTCTTGCATATCTTCTTTCCATGAAAAATCACTTGTAACATAAGCAATATGCTTAAAACCTTGCTTTTTCAAATGATTTGTCCATTCTTGCAAACGACCTTTTTCGTTTTTTTGACTTTCTACTAAATACGTAAATGCAGGTATTAAAAGCACTCTTCCTTTATATTCTCTTTCTAGCTCCATACTCAACAATTCGATAAATTCCCCTTGTTCTACTACTGTTTTCATTTCTTTTGCTGCTGAAATTGATAAAAGTGGTATAACACCCGTATCTACATATTCTCTTGCTTGCTCAAACTGCTCCACATCTTTTACAATCCATTTCAAATTTCTTCCCTCCCTCACCTGTAAATGACAGAACTTTCACTTTATATATATTAAACCATACTAAAAGAGGTAAAAAAAGAAAAACTACCTATATTAAGGTAGTTTTTCTTAAAAAGTCTGAAATTTGTAAAATTTTATAAAACCAAATGAATTCTATAACATCTTTAACTCCGCTGTTAACCTATGAAACGCTTCCTTATCTTGCTTATCCAGCGCTTCATCAATTTGCTTTAGAAGACGTTCTCTTCTAAAAGAAAATACACTTTCTTCTAAAAACCTTTCTGCAAGTAAACGATCTTTTTCATTTACTTCAATGTGCTTTGGTAAATACGGGTTTTCTTCTAATACAGCTACATAGTTGGCATTTTGAAACGATGATTTAAAATTGAGTTGAATATAAATATCCTCATCTCGATTTAAACGAATATCATGAAACGACTTTTCAGCATCCGTTGTCATAACATTTTGTTTAAAAAAGTGAAACGGTGTATCTTTTACACAATTCGCGGACATTACTAAGCCACGCGGACAATATTTTGCATGCTCTACGAAGTGGACTTTATGCATCAATTGGTCGTGACTCATTAAATAATTCAAAATCCATACACATTCACGCTGTTTCAGTTGGTAATTATTCAAAAACCATTTTACAAAATCCTTCTTCTCGTTTACAGAAACAGGGGTATTCATAGCAATTAAGTCCCTCCTCTGTCTTTCTCTTTTCTTTTTAGATTCAAGAAGCGGCATTCAGTTTCCTTCCAACTTATGAAAAATCCTCTAAATTATATAACAATTCTTCAATATGAATTTGTGTCGGGTCTAGTTGTATTAACTGAGTAAATACTTCTTTCGCCTCTTTTCGCATACCTTCTTCCAATAAGAAATAACCGTACTCTTCCAAGAAGTCTGGATGATTCTTAAAAGAAGTATATGCACTTTCATAGTGTTTTAATGCATCCGAATACATTTCTAATTGTTTTTTTGCAAATGCAAGATCCCAAAGTAGTTGTGTATCTGGTTCTCCGCTATCAATTGCACGCTCTACAACAGCGATTAACTCTTCATATTTTTCTTGTTCCTTTAAGATGTACGCATATTTTAATGTTGCACCTAAATGTCCTGGATCTAACTCAAGCGCTTTTTGAAGTACTTCCTCTGCTTCCGTAATTTCCCCTAATTTCGCCGCAATGTTTGCTAATTCTACATAAAATGGTACAGAAAGCTCATCTACTTTAATTCCTTCATGAAGTGTTTCATAGCTTTCTTGAAGCATCCCTTCTTTTTCATAGCTTTTCGCTAAATACATGTAAAGCGATGCATACTCAGGATCTAATTCTTTCAGTTCTTGCCAAGCACCAATTGCTCGTTGGTATTCTTCACCTTGGTATAACGTGAAGGCATATCCAAATAATGAGTGAATATCTTTTTGTTCCTCTAAACCTGCTTCGTAGTAAGAAATCGCCTCTTCCCAATTTCCAATCGCGCTTAACGTTTCTCCAAGGCGTAGCGCAATGACAACACCACCCATTACTTTATGTTCCGCTAATAGCGACTCATAATAAGTGATTGCCTTTTGTTCTTCACCTTTACTACTATATAACTCTGCTAATCCAAACGTAATGACAGGCTCGTCAGGCATCATTTCTTTCGCCTTTAATAGTTTTTGTTCTGCTACATCATCGAAACCTTGCATTTGGAATAAATCCGCAACAAGTAATAACGATTGAACATATAAATCATCATTTTCTGGAATATCATGAAGCACTTCAATCGCTTCATCTTCTTTATCTAGATCAATATATAATTCTGCTAAAAATACAGTGAATTCACTTTCCTCTGGATACAATAAACGTAAGTCTTCTGTAATAGCTAACGCTTCATCCGTAAATCCAAGTGTATGATAATAGCGAGCGATATCATACTTCTCTTCATCATTCGCAATTTTTAATTGTTCTTTTAATAATTGTAATCCTTTTTCCGCTTCACCATTTTCAATATATGAAACAGCTTGTTCAAACTTTTGCATAAACGTCTCCTTTAATTCTAAAAAATATTCTTTTCTGTTCATTTACCCCGCTATTAACGGGCAGTAAGACCCCACCTCAAAATTCAGCTAAGGCAAAGAAGTTAGTTTTGGGGTCAACTGCCCGTAAAAGCCCGATTGGTTCAACTAATAATCAGCGGGGGATAAACATCCCCCCACTGATTAAAGTTTCACTTTATCATAAGCAACAAGGTGTAAGAACGCAACCTTTAGAATGAGTATACTTCTTCTTGTACTTTCACTGATAACGATTCGAATATGACACCGATACCGCATTACTACTTTCTATTGTAACGTTTTCTTTCAGTACCGTGCAAATAACTTCTCTTATTCACATTATTGCCCCGCAAGGATTGAGATTTACAGGCCATTTAAATAAAAAGGCCCCTATAATAGGAGCCTTCACAATCGCTTAAGAATATGTTTCTTCTTTCTGTACTTGCTCATTTACAAGCTCTTTCAGTAATTCTATAATTTCATCATTTTCTTCTTTCAAACCGACAGTAATACGAATGCCATCATGTATACCAAATGCAGCACCAGAACGAACAATATACCCTTTCTTCATTAATCGTTCAAAAGCCTCATTACCAGGAATACCAAGCTTTAAGAAAATGAAATTTGTTTGAGATGGATAATAGAATACGTTATATTCCTTACAAAATGCGTAATACTGATGTAAACCTTCTTCATTCTTTTTCACACATTCTTGTAAAAATGCTTGATCTTCTAATGCAGCAAGTGCTACAGATTGTGCTACAGTCGATGTATTAAATGGTAACCTTGCTACTTCTAGTTGCCCAATTAACTGCTCATTACCAACCGCATACCCAATACGGAAAGCGGCTAAACCATATGCTTTTGAAAACGTGCGTAAAACCATAAGATTTTCATACTTTTCAAGAAGTGGCAACGTTTGCGGATAGTCTTCTGCCCCCGCATATTCATAATATGCCTCGTCCATAATAACGAGCGCTGACTTAGGAACTGATTCTAAAAATGAAAGTAATTTTTGTTTCTCTACATATGTACCTGTCGGATTATTCGGATTACAAATCCATACGATCTTCGTTTTATCATCTACTTGCTCTAGCATCGCATCTAAATCATGAATGCCATCTTTAAGTGGTACTTCACGAACTTCTGCTCCTTCAATAACGGCATGGTGATGGTATTGCGAGAATGTTGGATTCGCCATTACAACATTTGTTCCTTCGTGTAGTAATGCACGGCTAATCATTTGAATGACTTCATCTAATCCACTACCAAATAGTAGTTGTTCTGCTTTTACACCTAAATGTTCCGCTACTTTTGTCCGAATTTCAAAGGCATATCCATCTGGATAAAGGGCATATTGGCTCGCTAAAGAAGTTAATGCTTCTGTCACACGCACTGAGCAACCGAATGGATTTTCGTTCGATGCTAATTTCACAATTTTTGATAACCCATATTCCCTTTTTACTTCTTCAATATTTTTCCCAGGTACATATGCTCTCAAAGTTAACAATTGCTCTTTTACTCTCATTTTTCTTCCCCCAGTCGTTTTATTCAATTCGATTACAATATGGTTATACTCCCTTACTATAATCGTTTATCATAACCGTCACTATTACGAAAACACTTCTAAATAGGCTCTTCACAGTTGTTACCTATCTTTTTATACCATATTCTTTTGAAATGCCTCTAACGCAATATGAACAGTCTCATCTGGAATAGATACGACATTCACTACCCCATATTCCTGCATAAGTACCATATGAATCGCTCCAGCATTCGCTTTCTTATCTTGTTTCATTAATTGAACGAGACGGTCTACATTCAAATCACTTGGCATTTTTGGATAACCGTACTTTAAAAACCACTGCTTCATCTCTTCATAAGCAAGATTAACCTTATACACTTGCTCACTTAAGAATATAGCAAATAACATTCCAACCGCCACTCCGTCACCGTGAGTAATATTTCCGTATCCTAGTTCTTTTTCAAGAGCATGACCTAACGTATGTCCAAAGTTCAAATGAGCACGTACACCTTTTTCTGTTTCATCTTGTGCTACAATGTTTGCCTTTACAGGAATCGCCTTCGCTAATATGTGGATTAATTTCTCATCACGAAGATCTGCTAATGTTTGCACTTCTTCTTTTAGCCAATGATATAGTTTTACATCACCAATTAGAGCATGTTTTATCACTTCTGCATAACCTGAGCGCCACTCTTTTTCAGGAAGAGACTGTAAAAACGGCGTATGATATACGACTGCTTCTGGTTGATGGAATGCACCTATCATATTTTTACCTAACGGATGATTGATTGCTACTTTCCCACCTACTGCGCTATCGTGAGCTAATAAAGTCGTCGGAACTTGAACAAAGCGAATTCCACGCATAAATGACGCAGCAACAAAACCAGCTAAGTCTCCAATCATCCCGCCTCCAAGTGCGATAATTAAAGAATTTCTATCTAATTTATTTTCAAGAGCTGACGTATGAGCCGCATAGAAATTTTCAAAGGACTTCTCTTTTTCACCACTCGGTACAACGAATGAAAATACTTTTTGCTCTATTTGCAACGCATCTACAACCGTCTGTAAATGTAAAGATGCAACAGCTTCATCTGAAATAATCATGATATTTGATACAGATGGCTTCATATTTTGAACAATCGTTGTCAAATGTGACAACGATTCTTTCCCTACATATACATCATATTCTTTTGATTTCGTTTGAATATGTATGTTTCCCATTAAAATCCCCTCGCATATTCATTATGTCTCTCAATATTTTCACGAATAAGGTCCATACGATCTAATCCGAATTGTTCTATTAAAGCTGTAGCTAATTCCCAAGCTACAACCGCTTCTGCAACGACACTAGCTGCTGGAACAGCACAACTATCTGAACGTTCAATACTTGCTGTAAAAGGCTCTTTCGTATCAATATCGACACTTTGAAGCGGTTTATATAGTGTAGGTATCGGTTTCATCACACCGCGTACAACAATTGGCATTCCAGTCGTCATACCGCCTTCTAAGCCACCCGCGTTATTTGTTCTTCTTGTATATCCATGCTCTTCATTCCACACAATTTCATCATGAACTTCGCTACCCGGTCTATGCGCTGCTTCAAAACCAATTCCAATCTCAACACCTTTAAAAGCATTAATGCTCATCATTGCGGCTGCTAATTTTGCATCTAGTTTTCGATCATAATGCACATAGCTTCCTACTCCAATCGGCATTCCTTCCACAATTACTTCAACGATGCCACCGATTGAATCACCATTTGATTTCGCATCATCAATTGCTTTTATCATTTGATTACCAGCTTCTTCATCTAAACAACGTACAGGTGATGCTTCTGTAATACTTTTTAATTCTTCAATTGAACGATACGTAGTCTCCTTAGCCTCAACACCGCCAATTTCAATTACATGGCCTGCTACTGCAATACCAAGTTCCGCTAACAATTTTTTAGCAACCGCACCAGCAGCAACACGTACTGTCGTTTCGCGAGCCGAAGAACGTTCCAGTACATTTCTCATATCTCTATGACCATATTTAATCGCACCATTTAGATCAGCATGTCCAGGTCTTGGTTTTGTTACTTTCCTTTTCATTTCTTTTTCTTCTTGTTCCGTTAACGGCTCTGCACCCATAATTTTTGTCCAATGTGCAAAATCACGGTTTTCGACAACAAGTGCAATTGGAGAACCTAATGTCTCTCCATGTCTAACACCACTTACAATCTGCACTTGATCTGTTTCAATTTGCATGCGTCTACCGCGCCCATATCCCTTTTGCCTTCTAGCTAACTCTTCATTTATATCATCCGCTACTAATGGTAGTCCGGCTGGAACACCTTCTATAATCGTTGTAAGTTGTGGACCATGAGATTCACCAGCTGTAATATATCGCATACGTTATTCCTCTTTTCGTATATGTATTTATCTCGCTATATTAAGCAATAATATTATCTTTCATTACTCTAAAAATATGAAAGAGTTATGAATACATCAGCCATTCGCTTATTCTCCGATAGGCCTTTACTTTACATATCAATATATCATAACAGCTCTAACTTCGTAACTAATAGACATAAAAAAAGTGCAAGAAGAATACCCCTATTCTCCTTGCACTTTCTACTATTATCACAGTGATTAAAGCGTTTACAAATTATTTCAAAATAATTAGTAAATCCATTCATTCATTAATTTTGAGTAGTCAACTAATTCTTCTTCTTTAAAGAAAATAGCAATCTCGCGCTCTGCACTTTCTAACGAATCAGAACCATGGATAATATTTTTCGCAACAGTTACACCGAAATCTCCACGAATTGTTCCAGGAGCTGCTTCATGTGGTCTTGTTTTACCCATCATGTTACGAGCTGTATCTACTACACCTTCACCTTGCCATACCATTGCAAATACAGGGCCAGATGTAATAAAGTCTACTAATTCACCAAAGAAAGGTTTCTCTGTGTGCTCAGCATAATGTTGTCCAGCAATTTCCGGAGTGACTTGCATTAATTTTGCACCAACTAATTGAAAGCCCTTCTTCTCAAAACGAGCTACAATTTCCCCAATGAAGGCACGTTGTACACCGTCTGGTTTAACCATTAGAAATGTTTTTTCCATAAAAAATCTCTCCACTTCTGAATTATGTATGTAATTGTATATCCCCACACACATATTAACACCCTTATCACAATTGTGCAATAGTTTTGAAATAGAGAGATTATTTTATTTTTTAGAAAAAACACTAAAATTTTCGTTTCCCAATATACTTTGCTACATTTTGTAATGCATACTTTGCTTGTCCACGTGGGAGTGGTTTTATAATTTCTAATGCTTTATGTAAATAACGTTCACTAAACGCAAATGCTTTATCAATAGCATCACTATTCTTTACAGCCTCAATAATTTCTTTCATTTCGTCCGCTGTTGTATTTTCATGTACAGATCTGATTTTTTTACACAGTATCAGATCTTCCATAGCATATAGAGCAGGAAGCGTAATGTTTCCTTGCAATAAATCACCACCAGCAGGTTTTCCAAGTTTCTCTTCTGTGGAAACGAAGTCTAAAATGTCATCAATAATTTGATACGACATCCCTACGAAATAGCCATACCAAAACAGACGACTTACTGTATCACGATTAGCGCCAGCAGCAATCGCTCCTAGTTGGCAGCTTGCAGCAATTAATAATGCGGTTTTTCGCTTTATTCTTCTTAAATATGTTCTTAAATTTTGGTCATAGTTATACTTATCTTTAATTTGTTCGATTTCACCTTTACAAACTTCTAAAATGGTATGCGATAGAGCCTGATGTGCCTCTGGAATTTCAATATTCGTTATACATTCAAGAGACTTAGCGAATAAATAGTCCCCTGTATACATGGCAATACGATCTCCCCATTTCGCATTCACAGTTGCACTACCACGTCGTAAAAACGCAGCATCAATAACATCATCGTGAACAAGAGAAGCCATATGAATAAGTTCTAACGCAACAGCTACATGCTTAATTGCGTCTAACTTATAATCTCCAAATTTCCCTGCAAGCAACACAAATACAGGACGAATTCGCTTCCCACCAGCTTCAATAAGTTGTAATGCCGCCTCTTCTACTAATGGCTGTTCAGAAGCAACTGTCTTTTTTAATTCTTTTTCTATCACATTAATATCCGATCGTAAAAAAGAGTACATAAGTTGTAACTTCATATTGTTCACCTTAACCTAAAACTTCTTTTTTTCTATTTTGATTCTGGTTTCATACCTAAATGCATCGCTGCTACCCCAAAAGTAAATGGCTTCACTTGCACACGTTCAAGTCCAGCTTTTTCGAACATATTAGCCAATTCTTTCATACCTGGGAATGTACTAGCAGATTCTTGCAACCATGAATATTCTTTATAACTTTTCGCAAATAACTTTCCAAATAACGGCATGATATATTTAAAGTATAAAATATAACCTTGTCGAAAACCAATCATTGTTGGTTGAGATGTTTCTAAACAAATTACTTTTCCACCCGATTTTACTACACGCGTCATTTCTTTTAATACGTGCATATAATCCGGTACGTTACGTAAACCAAATCCAATCGTTACATAATCAAATGTGTTATCTTCAAATGGAAGTTCCATTGCATTCCCGTGTAGAAGTTCTACTTGTTTTAATTGTAAAGCCTCTACCTTTTGCTTACCAACAGATAACATATTTTCACTGAAGTCTAAACCAACAACCTTGCCCTGTTCACCCACTGCTTCAGCTAGCGCAATTGTCCAGTCCGCTGTCCCGCAGCAAACATCAAGCGCTTTACTACCTGGTTTTACATCCATAATGCGCATCGTCTCTTTACGCCACGCTTTATGCCTTTGAAAACTAATTACAGAATTCATTACATCGTATTTATCAGAGATTTTCTCAAATACATCATGTACTCTTTCTTCTTTTGATTGTTGCATGCTCGTACCTTCTTCCAATGTAAAATTGCTTATGTCTTCGATTTATCTCTTAACACAGAGTTTATTTCGCTTATATCTGTGTGATTTTCTAAAATTTGATTTTCTTTCTTTCCGAGTTCCATCATCCATCCATTCACAACTGTTTCTGCATCCGCTTTATCGTTCAAAATCTCTTGAACCGCTTGAAAAACAGGTGAATGCTGTTTTTCAACATGTAATTCACATTCTTTTTGGAGACGATTTTTCCCTAGTACATATGTTATAAACGATTTCCAATGCGATAAATGAAAATGATCACATGTTTTTTGCAAAAGTGCAGACTCAATCGTTACTACACTTTCCAGTATGTCATCCATCGTTTTATGCGCTTTTTGATATAACATTATTTTGTGTTCATTAATTTCTTTAATTCCTTCAGCAAGCGCACGAATTAAAACGATATCACGATTCATAGACAATAAGTAATAATATAACCCGCTATAATAATCACCAGCCAGCACTGTTAACTGGCGACGTTTATGCGATTCATTCGCTTCTTCCCCTACTTTATTCGATACTCTTTCATGTGTATCAAGCGCAATTTGCACAAGCATAATCGTTACTACATAATGCTCAATTTGTTCTATATGTAAATTTGCACCTTTTAAAGCACCATATAACAATGCTATTTTCTCTTCATCAATAAATGGTTCTTCAATATAGTTTATAAAATAAGGATGGCGTAATTTCACCATCAATTTCTCTCTTATACCCGCATACCCTCCGTAGATGTCACACACAAAAATCACCCTTGTTTTCTAATTCATAAAACTTATTATAACACATACACTCTATTTTCTATAACCAAAACTTGGCTACTCTTTCCAAACTTCTATCGAACTACATAACATCTTCTATTCTTTTAAGTAGCCTTTCTATTCTCACTCTGCCTTGCTAAAACTATATCATTTATTTACAAAAAAAAAAAAAGAAAAGCAGTTTCCCACTTTTCTTTACTTCGTTTTAATAAAAGATAAAATTTCACTACGTGCTGCAGCATCATTTTCTAGTACACCACGTACTGCTGTTGTTACTGTTTTTGCACCTGGCTTTTTCACACCGCGCATCGTCATACACATATGTTCCGCTTCTACTACTACCATTACACCATGCGGCTCTAGTACTTCCATAATAGAGTTCGCTACTGTTGATGTAATACGTTCTTGCAGTTGTGGACGACGTGCAATTGTATCTACAGTACGAGCTAATTTACTTAACCCTGTCACTTTTCCGCCTTGCGGAATATATGCAACGTGAGCAACTCCATAGAATGGAACTAAATGATGCTCACACATCGAATAAAACGGTATATCTTTTACTAGTACAAGCTCCTCGTGATCTTCTCCGAACACTTTGTGCAAATGTTCTTTCGGATCTTCATGCATACCTGAGAACACTTCTGCGTACATTTTTGCAACACGCTTTGGTGTATCAAGTACTCCCTCACGATTTGGGTCATCTCCGATTGCCTCTAAAATAAGGCGTACTGCATGTTCAATTTGTTCTAAATTAACTTTTGCCATCCGCTAGCCCTCCCGAAAACCTAAAAGTGATACGAACACATTCTAGCATATTTATGTTTTTAAAAGCAAAAAGAAGAGTTTCCAAAAAGGAAACTCTTCTTCCCTGTTAATATGTAAGGATTATTTAACCGCATCTTTTAACGCTTTACCAGGTTTGAATGCAGGTACTTTACTTGCAGCGATTTCAATCTCCTCACCTGTTTGTGGGTTACGACCTTTACGAGCCGCACGCTCACGAACTTCGAAGTTACCGAATCCGATCAGTTGTACTTTATCACCTTGTTTTAAAGCTTCTAAGATAGAATCAAAAACAGCGTCTACTGCTTTTGTTGCGTCCTTTTTAGAAAGGGAACTTGCTTCTGCAACAGCATTGATTAAATCTGTCTTGTTCATGCCATTCACCTCCTCCCAAAGATAAGACTGTATAATGATCATAAAATGAGTCTTACTTTCATTTGTAGGCAATTTTTACAAATTCTATACTACAAAGATGTAGATAAATCATTATCAACGCCTATATTATACGATTCTCCTTTATAATTCAATATTTTTAAGGAAATTGTTACTCTTAAAATGTGAAAATCTGATGAAACTTGACAATTTACAACAATATATTAGATAATGGCTGTTTATTTTCCTATTTTGTATGCGGAAATTTAAAAAATCCCTCTACGATGAGAGGGATTTTTTCTTATAATATAATCGCGATTAATCCGCCAGATCCTTCATTAATAATTCTTTCTAGCGTTTCTTTTAATTTATATCTCGCATTTTCTGGCATTAAAGATAGTTTCGCTTGAATACCTTCCCGAACAATCGAACTCAGCGAACGTCCAAATATATCAGAATTCCAAATTGATAATGGATCATCTTCAAAATCTTGCATTAAGTAACGAACTAGTTCTTCACTTTGTTTTTCAGTACCAATAATTGGCTCAAACGTAGACTCCACATCAACTTTAATCATGTGAATAGATGGTGCTACAGCTTTTAATTTCACACCAAACCTTGAACCGTGACGAATAATTTCTGGCTCATCTAAGCTCATATCAGCTAACGCAGGCGCCGCTACACCATATCCTGTTTGTTTTACCATACGCAGGGCATCCGCCACTTGATCATATTCTATTTTCGCATGAGATAAATCGAGCATAAGCTTCAATAAATGATCTTTCCCTCGAATTTCTACCCCTACTACTTCTTTTAAAATTTGATCATATAATTCATCTGGTGCATATAGATCAATCTCTGCTACGCCTTGCCCCATATCAATGCCAGCTAGGCTCGCTCGATCAATAAATTCATACTGACTAAACTGCCATACGACACGGTCTACATCACGAAGACGTTTTATATCCTTCACAGTCTCTTGAACGGCTTCTTGATAACTTTGGCGTAACCAATGCCCTTCATTTAGCACCATTACCCAGCTCGGAAGGTTCACATTCACTTCTAAAACAGGGAACTCAAATAATGCCTCTCGAAGTACATTGTATACATCTGTTTCTCTTAAACTTTCAACACTCATCGCAATGACTGGGATATCATATTCTTCAGATAAGCTTTGGCGCAATTGCTCTGTATCTGGATGATACGGCTGTACAGTGTTAATGATCATAATGAAAGGTTTTCCGACTTCTTTTAGCTCATTTACGACGCGTTCTTCTGCCTCTATATAATCTCTTCTTGGAATTTCACCAATCGTTCCATCTGTTGTAATTACAACACCAATTGTTGAATGTTCTTGAATTACTTTACGTGTTCCGATTTCTGCAGCTTCATGGAATGGAATAGGTTCTTCATACCAAGGAGTATTAATCATGCGCGGGCCATTCTCATCTTCATAGCCTTTTGCTCCTGGAACTGTATATCCGACGCAATCTACTAATCGAATATTCACTTCAAGACCTTCATCTACTTCGATAGAAACCGCTTGGTTTGGAACAAACTTCGGTTCCGTCGTCATGATTGTACGGCCAGCAGCACTTTGAGGTAGTTCATCCTGCGCTCTTTGACGGTCAGACTCATTTTCAATATTAGGAATAACTACAAGTTCCATAAATTTTTTGATGAATGTTGATTTTCCTGTTCGAACAGCTCCTACAACTCCAAAATAAATATCACCGCCTGTGCGTTCCGCAATATCTTTAAAAATATCTACCTTTTCCAAGTGATTCCCTCCCTCAATATTTTTGGGAATAATTCCACGTTTATAGTCAACTAATACCTTCTCTAACGTTGCCTATAATATCTGATATAATATAATGGTATTCTAGAAGTTCGGACAATATATCATATAATTTTGTCCAATTTCATATGACTATTAAAAAAATACCTTTTGTTTGCATCGCAAGTTGTGTAACATAAAAAACCTTTCTTCTAGAACTTATTCACTAAAAGAAAGGTTCATGACTTATGATTTTAAAAAAATTGGTTCTCCATTCTTTACCGTATACGGTAAAGAATACGCAGGTACAAACGGAGAATCTTTCGAAAGTATATTCCGAATATCTTCCCCCTCCTTAAATTGTCCTTCGTTTTTTTTCAGCGCTTCATATAAGTCGATTCTATAATCAACATAAATTTCTCCCTTTTCATTAATTACAAACGGAAGTCCTTTACCAGAATACGGACTTGTCACTTGCGGTACATCTTTATATCCAAGTTTTTTGAAATCTAATTCATACACACCATCTGAAATTACCTTTTTAAATGGTGGATATTGATGTTCATCTCGATACATCCTAAGCTTTAATGATAATTGCTGAATTTGTTCAGCCATCCTCACATCAATTAACTTTACTGTCGGGTTTGTTTCAACGTCTATTAATACGTATTGATATACTCCCCCGCTTTCATAGGCATTCCCTGGCGCTTCTTGTATGTAACGCGGAGAAATCTTTTGAAAATCGATTGGATATTTTTGATAAATAGGCGTATTCATATCCCGCGTCTTAATTGGCAATATCCCGTCATTTTGCTCCTTAAATGTCGCAACAGCTTTTTGAACGACCTGCAGCTGATCTTCATAAGGCACAGCATTTTGTTTCATATTTTCTTTTGGATACAGACATCCTGTTAAAATGCTCATACAACAAAATATTAAAATAATATGGACTTTTTTCACTAGCAATCACCTTTTCATACTAATATAACTCGCTCCGTACCATTCCCTTTACTGCTGTACAGGTCCACTAAATACAACAAGAAAAATAACAATTCCTGATACAATCATAAGGGTGTACGCTACCAACGCTGTAATCCCTTTCAAAAATTTATTCTTTATTTTATATCTGCTTAGCAAAATAAAACTTACTGCAAAAAACATAAATCCAATTGCCCCTAAAGCAAACCACATTTTTATAAGCCCTTCCGACATATACACACCCCTTTTTATCAATCTATTTTTATACTATTTTAACAAATTAAAATCTTTAAACAAATATAAAAAAGAACATTTTACTACAAATCTAGATAAAAATAAAACCGAAGCGAGTGATACACTCGCTTCGGTTGACCAAATATGCCCAAAACAGCTCTATTCCCATACTTTCATGGCTATCATATGCAATCTACAAACTCTTTGTTTCTCATATTTTATTTTTTAAACATTTTGCTTAACGAGCCAAAATCTGTCGGCATATTATTGTTAATAATCGCTTTTACAATTTGATCCTCTTGTTCTTTCGGCACTTCACGTCCTGCCATAAGAGCCACTTGATGAATCAATTGACGAAGTACAGTCTCATCACGTAAATTCGCATTTTGTACAGATGATGCTAATTTAAAAATATCTTCTTTATTCACTTTCGCTTCTTTTTCAATGTTATTAAAAATGTTGTTATCCATTCTTTTCACCCTCTCCTCAAGTTACTCTTCATCCTATGCAAAAATAAAAAAATGGTGAAAAGACCCAAAAAAATAAAAAGCGACAGAAGTACAATTGTACTTCTGTCGCTTTTCTTTAAAGTAAGTCAGGTATAGCTTCCACTTCATGTTTTCGAACACGCCCCATTAATGAGCCTACTGCATCTTTTACATTATTCCCATTGAATAAGACGTCATATAAAGCAGCTGTAATCGGCATTTCCACTTCCATTTTCTCTGCCAACTCATGCGCAGCTTTCGTTGTTCTTACACCTTCCACAACCATACCCATACTTTCTAACACCTCTTCTAAAGAGTGTCCTTTTCCAAGCAAATTCCCAGCACGCCAATTTCGGCTATGGACACTTGTACAAGTTACAATTAAGTCCCCCATACCAGTTAGACCAGCAAACGTTAACGGATTTCCACCCATTTTTCTTCCTAAACGAGCAATCTCCGTTAAACCACGCGTCATTAATGCCGCTTTCGCATTATCACCTAATCCAAGACCATCAGTTATCCCAGCAGCTAATGCGATAATATTTTTTAACGCACCACCAAGTTCAACTCCAACGATATCTGGATTTGTGTATACACGGAAATAACTATTCATAAACAAATCTTGTACTTCCTCAGCCGCTTCCATACGCTTTGCTGCAGACGTAACAGTTGTCGCCTGACGTAATCCAACTTCTTCAGCATGACTCGGTCCAGACAGTACAACAACATCTTTAATCAAGTCCTCTGGAATTTCTTCCTCAATCACTTCCGAAATACGTTTTGACGTACCAGGTTCAATTCCTTTACTTGCATGAATCCAAGTAGTCGGACCCGCTACATATTTCTTCATATCTTGTAGTACTTCTCTATACGCTTTCGTTGGTACTACAAGCAGTACTACATTTACATCTACTAATGCTTCTTCTAAAGAAGAGTAGGCTACGATTGTGCTTGGCAATGTAATTCCCGGAAGATATCGACTATTCTCATGTTTTGTATTAATCTCATCCATAAGTTCAGAACGATTTCCCCAAATACGTACATCATGCCCATTGTCAGCTAATACCATCGCTAACGCTGTTCCCCAGCTACCTGCTCCAACTACTGTGATTTTTGTCATAAAATCACATCCTCTCCATTAGTCTCTTGCTCTAGCGATAATGTGAATCGGCGTTCCCACAAAGCCAAATGATTCACGTAAACGATTCTTTAAGAAACGCTCATATGAGAAATGCAATAGTTCTGGATCGTTTACAAACACAACAAATGTTGGTGGTTTTACCGCAACTTGTGTTGCATAGAAAATCTTCAGACGACTACCGTTATGCGTTGGCGTTGGATTCATCGCTACCGCATCCATAATTACATCATTTAATACATTCGTTTGAATACGGATACTATGACTTTCATTTACCTCATCGATAACCGGTATTAACGTTTGTGTACGTTTTCTCGTTTTCGCAGATAAGAACACAATCGGTGCGTACTCTAAAAATTGGAAATGAGCACGGATGTTTTCTTCAAATGCTTTCATTGTTTTCTCGTCTTTTTTCACTGCGTCCCATTTGTTTACAACGATAACGACAGCTCGCCCTGAATCATGAGCGTATCCAGCGATTTTTTTATCTTGTTCAATAATTCCTTCTTCACCGTCTAAAACGACTAAAACAACGTCAGAACGTTCAATCGCTCTTAGTGCACGAAGTACACTATACTTTTCTGTACTTTCATACACTTTCCCTTTTTTACGCATACCAGCTGTATCGATAATTACATAATCTTTCCCATCTTTACTATATGGTGTATCGACCGCATCACGAGTTGTTCCTGCTACATTACTAACAATTACACGCTCTTGACCAAGAAGAGCATTTACAAGTGATGATTTCCCTACGTTTGGACGGCCAATTAAAGAGAAACGAATTGTATCTTCATCATATCCGTCTTCTTCAATCTTTGGAAAATGCTGTGCAGCTTCGTCTAATAAGTCACCTAATCCTAATCCGTGTGTACCTGAAATTGGGAATGGCTCACCAAATCCTAATGCATAGAAATCATAAATATCACTGCGCATTTCCGGATTGTCCACTTTATTTACTGCAAGTACAACCGGTTTATTTGAACGATATAATATTTTTGCAACTTCTTCATCAGCTGCAGTTACACCGTCACGACCATTTGTCATAAAAATGATAACATCCGCTTCATCAATTGCTACTTCAGCTTGTTGACGAATTTGTGTCAAAAATGGCTCGTCTCCAATATCAATTCCACCTGTATCAATAATGTTAAATTCATGATTTAACCATTCTCCAGCGCTATAAATACGATCGCGCGTTACACCTGGAATATCTTCTACGATTGAAACTCTCTCTCCAACAATTCTATTGAAAATAGTAGATTTCCCTACGTTCGGGCGGCCTACTATTGCTATTACTGGTTTCGGCATATACTTTCATCCTTTCAACTTGCTTCTGTTTATTATGTAAAAAACCCTTCTTTGTGCAAGAAGGGATTTGCATTCCAGAATATTTCTCAACGTATCAAAACACCTCACATTATAACACACGTTGCTAATGTTTCACAATAATATATACATTCTCTTGTAAGCGATGCGCAATGCCATCTAGAATTGCCTCTAAATTATTTGCAACAAATTCTAATTCCTCTTTAGATTCACAAGTAAACAGAGGAGCACCACCAGCAAATTTCTCCGGGGTCGTTGTAATAACTGCAAGAATTACACTTTCTAACATCATCTCTTATCTCCCCTTCCTTTCGGGGCTTCCGATGACATATGAACAGCACTTTCTAACGTCGGCACGTTCCCTATGACACCTATCGCTTTCTCCGCATCTTGATCTTGTGGCAAGACAAAGATTCCAACCCTGCCATCCTCTAAATCACGCTTTGCTAACGGTACAAGTGCCGGCGTACCAGAATCTCTATAAATTCCTAAAGCAACAGAAACATCATGTAAAATAGCTTGTCGTTGTCCTAAGTTAGAGATTGTCACCATCGCATCAATTGATTTCGGTCTTAAAATAAAACCCATTCCATACTTCATAATTTCCTCTTGTCTTGCTGGCAATCCAATATTCATAATGTAAATATTATCAATATACAGTCCCGCTCCTTCAAAACGAAGTGGAACATGCTCGATATCAACAAGATCATGCAACCTCTTACCAGACATTAATTTTTTCGCGATAAAAAATGCGATGATAGCCATAACTACTCCAGCAATCCATGAACGGAACCCTATATAGGCAAACGTCGTTACAAACGACGTTAACATCGCCAAATAGTTGCGACTTTCAAAAACTAATGCAATTCCTTCAATATATGTATTCCCACGCGGTACAAGCTCATAACCATCTAATTGTTGCAATGTATTTCTTTCCATATTACGCACATCACGAAACTGTGTTGCTGCTAACGTAAGAAACGTAATGGCAGAAAAATCTTTTTTCAATATAGACGGAATCGCAATCGCTCCTAAAGCTGCCGCAATTAACCCCATCGCAATGTGAATAATTTTCCCGTGGAGTCTCGTCGGATATTGCCGCGTATCTGTCCGGAGCATAAGCACTCTCGTTACTGTCCCTGCTATTACGCCACATAAAATGGCCGGTGTATATTCAATCATGTATTACCCTCGCCTTTCTTTTACGTGTTTTCCTCTTAAACTGTTCCATGTGTACGGAGACCTTCGCAATCCAAAATAAAATTGCCATGAATAATGTAGAAACAGCAACGATATCAAAAAACGCTAAACTACCGTAATCGTAAGGAAAATGCAGTTTCCGAAAAATAATTGTCACAAACAATTCTCCCTGCAACATTCCTATATAAAGAGAACATAGTCGTAATATGCGATCCTCATGTAATAAAACAGATGCATATACAAGAGCACTACTTAACAAAAACAACCTGTCCACCACAATCCAAATTGGATCATATACTTCTAACAAATGAAAACTTGTATATAACATTGCAATAATAAGTGCCGAAAGTAAGCTATATAATTTTTTCCAAATAGAATAGAGCGTGAGTCCTATAAAAGCTATACCAGAAAGTAAAAGTGCATTTACTGATACCGTGAATGAAGCAATCGTTACATGTAACGGAGAACAAATAATAAAAATCAATATACAGGCGCTTATCTTCCACCGAATAGAGTCCTTTTTCATAAAAAACGTTGCGACAATCCACCCTATCCAAGCTACAAAATAAAAAGTACTCCCTTCCATCATTTCACCTCCTATGTTTTCCATTATGGGAACTTTTTATGAAAGTTAATCCACTTTCTTCGCGCATAGTTTTTTCATATAACAGCAACACTTTTAATAAGGAGGTGCTATTCATTATGGGTAAAGATCGTCAAGAACGAAAACTAAGAGAATCACGCCGCGTTGAATCTGACCGTGACCAATCACTACAATATCCGGGTGCAACTGGACTTGATACACCTGAGCAAGCTCGAAAACAGAATCAGCACTAATGAATACAAAAAGACGGTTTCGATATTGTACGAAACCGTCTTTTACATATTTCTTCATAATTTCTATTCATATTGAAATAACATTTCACATACAAATCTTTCTAAACTTTATTTTTATCCATACCTATTTTTCTTAGCAAAATTAAGCCTTCTGCAATAATTCAATGGCACATTATCTACATTTTTCAGTCGCAAATTTTACAAGATACTGTTTATATATAGGAATTATTTCATTTTTCTAGAATATCAATTCTATCCCTCGCTTTATATTACTAAAATGAATAGAAAACAAAAAAATCAACCAAACGGTTGATTTTTTATCTCCTACTATAATGCGTCGTATCAATACCACGCTGCGTTAACCAATGATACGTTTCGCCCTTTACAACAAGAGGTACAGATTGTAACTCTTCTATCGTCTTCGCACCGAGAGCTGTCATAATAAATTTCAAATCTGTATGTAGAAGATCAATTTCATCCACTAACTTCTCGATACCATCTTGCATTAAAATGCGTAAAAAGTATCCAGCAAAAGCAGTTGTATTCGCCCCTAATGCGATTGCTTTCGCTACGTCAAGCGCTGTTTGTATACCCCCAGATGCAATAAAAGAGAGGTTATTATTTGTAGAGGTTGCTTCAACAATCGAGGTTGCTGTTTGTATGCCCCAGTTATTAAAATAAGAAAGCATTCGCTGTCTTCTTTCATTTTCAACAGCAGCAAAATTCGTACCACCTTGTCCGCCAATATCCATCGCCGTTACACCTATGCTCGCTAACTGTTGCATTGTTTCCTTACTCATCCCAAATCCAACTTCTTTCACAATGACAGGAACTTTACTATTTAAAACAATTTTCTCAATGCGCCGAAGTACACCAGTAAAGTCACGGTCCCCTTCTGGCATCGTTAACTCTTGTATGACATTTAAATGAATTTGCAATGCATTCGCTTCAATCATATCAACAGCACGCTCTGCCTGTTCGATAGTTGCCTCACTACCTAAATTAGCAAAGAAAATACCATTTGGATTTACCTTTCTGATAATCTTATAAGAAGCAGCCTCACTTTCATCTTTTAACGCCGCCATTTGCGAACCTACAGCCATAGCAAGGTTATGATGTTTCGCTACATATGCTAATTGCTCATTAATATGTAACGTTTTCTCTCCTCCACCACCAGTCATCGCATTGATAAAAATCGGCGAACTTAGTGAAAGTTCGCCGATTTTTGTTTCACATGTTATTGTGTCATAATTTGAATTTGGCAAGCTTTGATGCACAAAATCAATATCATGAAAGCCATGCGTACGAGACTGACCAGTAGAAAGAGCGTATTCAATATGATCTAATTTACGTTTTGCCCTTACCACTTGTACCCCTCTTTATTTCTTTAATTTTTTCAGTTGTTCACCAATAATGTCACTTAATTGGAAAGTAGCAGAATCAGCATTCGGTTCATACTGACTATAATCTTCAGTTACATTATTTTCCTCAAGCGCTTCTTTTATACTTAAAGAAATACGTTTCTCTGCTACATGAACTTCAAGGACTTTCACTTTTACTTCTTGTCCCATTTCCAATACTTCATTTGGATTTTTTACGTGACGATTTGCAATTTGAGATACATGTACAAGACCTTCGACGCCAGGTAAAATTTCAACGAATGCACCAAATGTAACAAGACGTTTTACTATTCCCTCACGAATATCTCCAGCTTTCACTTCACCAGCAATATTTTCCCAAGGTCCTGGTTGAGCTGCTTTAATTGATAAAGAAATACGTTGTGTATCAGCATCCACAGATAACACCTTCACCTTTACCTTTTGACCTTGCTCTAATACTTCAGAAGGTTGCTCTACACGTTCGTGTGAAATTTGTGAAATATGAACTAAACCGTCCACACCTCCAACATTAACGAAAGCACCAAAATCCGTTAGTCGTTGTACTGTTCCTTCCACAACGTCTCCTTCTTTTAATGAAGAAATTGCTTCTTTCTTCTTAGAATCTAGTTCTAATTCTACTACCGCTTTATGCGAAAGGATCACGCGATTTTTTTCACGGTCCAATTCAACAATTTTCACGGCTAATGTTTTTCCTTTATAGTCAGTAAAATCTTCTACATAATGTACTTCTACAAGTGAAGCTGGGATAAAACCACGAACACCAAGGTCCACAACTAATCCACCATTCACGATATCTTTTACAGTAACATCAAATACGTGACCAGAATTAAATTTCTCTTGTAATTCTACCCATGCTTTTTCTGCATCAACAGCACGTTTAGATAAGACAAGATCATTTTCTTCTAATTTAATAATCTTTAATTCTAGTGTTTGATCTAATTCTACAACATCGCTTGCTTTTTCAATATGAACGTTAGCTAATTCACTAATTGGAATTACGCCATCTGTTTTGTATCCAACATTTACAAGCACTTGTTTCTCTTCAACTTTCGTTACAGAACCTGTAACAACGTCACCAACTTGTAATTCTTTTGAATCCATAACTTCTTCATTCATTTTCTCTACCATGGAAATACCTCCCTACAGAATTGACAAAGCATTTTTTATGTATATACGAAATGAAAACAATTGTTTTCATTTGCATGTTTAAGAATTTATCATCACATACGTAAGCTTCATACATTTCACTAGAAAATATATTAAACCTATATAAATAGTATACAGCAAAATCATCTTGAAGAAAGTATGTTTTGAAATATAATAGCGAATATATTCTGAAAGTTTTATCCCTCTTTTATTAACTTCTTACAAATCTGATCATTTGTCAAGGAAAGAGACTCACAATTCACGTATCCTTTACATTTCTATAGAAATAAAAAAAGAAAGGGGCTATGCCCTTTCTTTATTTCGCAAACACTCCTGAAACAATACTCATAATCTTTTGGACAACTTCTTCAATTGATAAAGAAGTTGTATCTAATTCCAATGCATCATCAGCTTTTTTTAGAGGAGAAACTTCACGTTCTGAATCTAATTTATCACGCTGAGCAATTTCTTCTTTTAACTGCTCTAAATTAGAATCGAAGCCTTTATTCATATTTTCTAAATGTCTTCTCTCTGCTCTTTCTTCAACAGAAGCAAGCATAAAGATCTTCACTTCAGCATCTGGTAACACATGTGTACCAATATCACGGCCATCCATTACAACGCCGCCTTTTTCTGCTAACTCTTGTTGACGGCGTACCATTTCTTCACGAACAAGGCGATGTTTCGCCACAATCGATACTCGATTCGTCACCTCAGGTGTACGAATGACTTCCGAAACATCTTGTCCATTTAAAAATACAAGTTGTGTATTTTCTCCTTGCTGAAACTCAATTTTCACATTTTTTACAACTTCCATTAACTGCTCTTCATTCTCAATGTCAACTTTTTGTTCAAGAGCTGCATATGTAATTGTACGATACATTGCGCCTGTATCAATATAAACGTAAGAAAGCTTCTTCGCTACAACTTTTGCAACTGTACTTTTTCCAGCAGCTGCTGGACCATCTATAGCAATTGAAATTCGTTTATCCATTGTAACACCTCATTTTTTCACTTATAAAACAAAACGAAAAGCAGGTATTCTCCTGCTTCTTCTCATTTGCTTCACGTCATTAAATCCTCAATTATTGTAGCATAATCCTTCATAGAAGAAAATGAAAACTACCTATTCACCCGTAAGATTTCTGCTTTGTTTTTTACCATGACACCTTCATAATAAACAATTTTAGATAAATATTTCACTGATGACTTATGTATAAATAACAATTGCACAACAGAAAGACAAATGAATTGTATTATTAATATACGTATAAGCATTCTCTCCATCTTTTTCAACGTAATGGCTCCCTCCTATACTGTATTTGCACATTTCGTTTCGTAATTTTATACATCGTACATATAGCAGTTCATTTTATTGTCATTTTCGAGGCATACTTTTATACATTTCCATTGTCGAATTTACTCAAAACATGTTATGTTCTAAATGTATTTTTTTACTTGAAAGGGGTATAAGCATTGAAAAGAATCCTAGTTTTACACACAGGTGGAACAATTGCAATGGAGGAAGATAAAGAAACTGGGGTCGTACAACCAGGTGAAAAAAATCCTCTTTTAAAATTCATTCCTGATTTAGAAGGCGATGTTGATTTAATCGTTGAAGATGTGTTTCATCTACCATCTCCTCATATGACACCGAGCGAAATGTTACAATTACAAGTCATCATTGATGAAAGAGTAAAACAAGACAACATTCATGGCGTAGTCATTACGCATGGTACGGATACATTAGAAGAAACGGCCTATTTCTTAGATTTAACAGTACAAGCAACTATTCCGATCGTTGTAACAGGCGCAATGCGCTCTAGCAATGAATTAGGTGCTGATGGTCTATATAACTTCTTATCAGCTGTAAAAGTCGCTAGCAGTAGTGAAGCTGCCGAAAAAGGCGTTTTAGTCGTATTAAACGACGAAATTCATTGCGCTACAAACGTAACGAAAACACATACAAGTAATGTAGCAACATTCCAAAGTCCACAGTATGGACCAATCGGTATGGTAACAAAACGTGGTGTTGTATTCCACCATGCTTTAGTACATCACGAAACATATTCAGTAAATAAGGTTTCTAAAAATGTAGTCGTTCTAAAAGCGTACGCTGGTATGGACGATACATTGTTAGCAGCAATTGAAAATCTTCCGGTAGACGGGATTGTTATTGAAGCGCTTGGACAAGGTAATTTACCTCCAAGAACACTTCCTAGTCTAGAGCGACTAATAAATAAAGGAATTCCTGTCGTATTAGTTTCTCGCTGTTTCAATGGCATCGTTCAAGATGTATATTCATATGAAGGTGGCGGCAAACAATTAAAAGATATGGGTATTGTATTCACATACGGTTTAAACGCTCAAAAAGCACGTATTAAATTATTAGTTGCATTAGAGAATACAACTTCTCATGAAGCAATCCAAAACATGTTTATGCATGATTAAAAAAGAAGCTGTCGAAGTTTATTTCGACAGCTTCTTTTTATATTTCTCTTGTTGCAATGGTTTGCGCAATCGCATCCCCATGAAATCGACCGTTCTCAATAAATATTTCATTTGCATTATTTCCAGCAGCAATTACACCTGCAATGAAAATATTTTCAGCGTTCGTTTCCATCGTATCCTCTGCATAAATTGGACGTCCTGTCTCTTCATCAATCCGAACACCCATCTTTGTTAAGAAACTATGATCAGGATGGTAACCAGTCATCGCAAATACAAAATCATTTTGGATTGTATATGCTTCGCCATCAACTGTATACGTTAATGTATGTTCAGTAATTTCTTTCACATGAGCCCCGAAATGCATGTCAATTGTACCATTTCGGACTAACGCCTCAAACTCTGGCAAAATCCACGGCTTTATACTTGGTGAATACTCACTTCCGCGATATAAAACCGTTACGCGTGCACCAGCTTTCACAAGCTCTAAAGCGGCATCTACACTCGAGTTTTTCCCACCTATAACGACTACATCTCGATCAAAATAAGGATGTCCTTCTTTAAAATAGTGAGCTACCTTCTTCAATTCCTCACCTGGAACATTCATATAATTTGGATTGTCATAATATCCAGTTGCTACTACAATATATTTCCCTATATATATTTCTCTACTTCCGTCACGCTTTGTCGTCTCAACCTGAAAAGCTTCTCCATCTTTTTGAACGTTCTCCACTCGTTCAAAAGCATTTACACGTACAGATTTACGTTTTACTACTTCGCGATAATACGCAAGCGCTTGATTTCGAACAGGCTTACGATTTTCTGTAATAAAAGCTACATCACCAATTTCTAATTTTTCACTAGAGGAGAAAAATGTTTGATGAGTTGGATAATTATAAATTGCATTTACAATGTTTCCTTTTTCAATTACTAACGGATTTATCCCTACCTTTTGCAACGAAATTGCTGCTGCTAATCCGCACGGACCGCCTCCAATTATAATAGCTGTTTCTTTCTGCATACTCGGTTCACTCCTAGTCTTCTACCAATACACTATTTATAAAAACAAGAAAAAACCTACTTACAGCAGTAGGCACCTATCTTTATTGTATTCATTTTTCATATATTTGTCATCTAAACGAAACGTACATCCGATAGACATCTGCTAAAAACTGCTGAAATTTAATACCTTGTTTCCCTAATACATTTTCAGGATCAATCTTTCTAGCTGGGTCAAGTGTTTTATGTGATACGATATCTTTTTTCGGATTCAAGCCGAAGTTTTGACATAAATACGCATGATACCACGTAAAACGGGTATATGCTTCCCAAAAGTTAACATCACCGCCATAACAAAGCTCCACTCCAATGGCAGCCTTATTGGCATCATACCCATATAAGTCATTATCTATCGGCACGCCATATCGAACATGGTAGGCAACTTCATTTATAGGAATAATTTCTAATATCGTTTTGTCATCTATAAATGTATGTGCCGAAGCTTTCGGCTGTATTTCATTAAAATAATCCCGATTCCCAATCGCATTGCTACCAGGATTCCCCGTATCATGACTTACAATAAACCTTACTTTAGAAAGAGGAATACCCGGTCGTGAACTTCCATATCCAATATAGTTACGCTCTATAGGAAACATCGCCATTACTACCCACTCCCGCTTCAGAAAATTACCTTACTTCTTTATATATGTATTCGGTAGCAATGTCCTTATAGCATATTTCTTACGCGAAGAGAAAATCGAAAATATTTGATGTGAACACCATAAATAATAAAATACTTACAGCAACTCCATAAAAACCGTAAAACCAAACACAATCTTCTTTCGTATCTAAACCGAAAAATTTATTTACTGATTGTAATAATGTGCCGCGCTTACTTTGTTTGTTTCTTAATACTTCCACTCGTTCTACAACATCTGCTGGCATCATAAATCTTTGGTCTACTGTCATTTTCATCATTTATCTCTCCTTAAAATCATTTCCGTTTTGTTTATCTAAGGAGAGTATAGCACGTTTGTTCGTGTAGAACAAGCGTTCTTTTTAATTTTGTTTTATTTTTCAACAAACCAATTAATAATTACCAATATAAAAGCGATAATTGGCCCTACTACAACCGCACCAAATATTAAAAACAATAATCCTTCTCCGAACACCCGAGCGGTACTTGCTTTTCGGTCTTGCTTCGTTTTTACGAGTTCTCCCTCTAACCTCTTAACCTTTTCTTCTAATTGTTCTACTCGTTCCATCATTTCATTTCCCATTTATAACACCTCACTCTAATACTTCAACAAAAAAACGTGATTCCCTCGAAAGGAATCACGTTTTCTCACAATATAATATTATACCCAACCTCTGAAGCGACTTGCTTCAGCCATTTTACGAACACCGACCATATACGCTGCAAGGCGCATATTCACTTTACGAACTTGTGCTGTTTCATAAATAGAATCAAATGATCTTACCATTACTTTTTCTAAACGTTGTTCTACTTCTTCTTCAGTCCAGTAGTAACCTTGGTTATTTTGTACCCACTCAAAGTAAGATACTGTTACCCCACCAGCACTAGCTAATACGTCTGGAACAAGTAAAATTCCGCGATCTGTTAAAATTTTAGTTGCTTCTAATGTTGTTGGACCATTTGCAGCTTCAACAACAATTTTTGCTTTAATATCATTAGCATTTTCTTCTGTAATTTGATTTTCAATTGCAGCTGGAACTAAAATATCACAATCAAGTTCTAACAATTCTTTGTTTGAAATTGTATTATTAAATAGTTTTGTTACTGTACCAAAGCTATCACGACGGTCTAATAAATAATCAATATCTAATCCATTTGGATCATGCAATGCGCCGTAAGCATCTGAGATTGCAATAACTTTTGCACCTGCATCATGCATAAATTTAGCTAAGAAGCTACCAGCATTACCGAATCCTTGAACAACAACGCGCGCACCTTTAATATCAATGTCGCGTTTTTTTGCAGCTTCGCGAATACAAATTGTAACACCTTTCGCTGTTGCTGTTTCACGTCCATGTGATCCACCTAATACAAGTGGCTTACCTGTAATAAATCCTGGCGAGTTAAATTCATCAATACGGCTATACTCATCCATCATCCATGCCATAATTTGAGAGTTTGTGAATACATCTGGAGCTGGAATATCTTTCGTCGGCCCTACGATTTGACTAATTGCTCGTACATAACCACGGCTTAATCTTTCTAACTCACGGAATGACATTTCACGTGGGTCACAGATAATTCCACCTTTACCTCCGCCATATGGTAAGTCGACAATACCACATTTTAAACTCATCCAAATTGAAAGTGCTTTCACTTCATTTTCTGTTACATTCGGATGGAAGCGAATTCCACCTTTCGTTGGACCAACAGCATCATTATGTTGTGCACGATATCCTGTAAATATTTTAACAGTCCCGTCATCCATACGAACTGGTATTTTCACTGTCATCATACGAACTGGTTCTTTTAATAATTCATATACTTCGTTTGGATAACCCAATTTTTCTAACGCTTCACTGATAACAATTTGTGTTGAATTCAATAGTTCAAAATGTTGTTCCCTTTGTTGTTGTGTTTTTGTTTGAGTTCCCTTTTCGGCTACCATAGTAAGTAAACCCCCTGTAATTTCACTTGTTTAGTAAACCTTCATTGCCTAGTATACACCGTTAAATTTGGAATGCAATAGAAAACGCTAACAAATATATACAAAGTATTTTCTGTTGCAAGCGTTTTCACTATCATTATAGTCCTTTTATTACTTTTAGAAAAGTAAAATACTTAAATATTTAAATATTTTTTATTTTATTCATGTACAGTACTTTGAAAAGAGACATTTAAGTACAATAAAAAAACAAAACCTTAGGTTATATTAGCTAAGGTTTTGTTTTTTCACAAAGTAATTGTGTATTTGTTCAATTGCTTGAGAAGCCATTAATTCTTTACCATACTCCATTAGACGATAAATAGTTGCTGTAGACGGATTACCATATTCCGCTAAAATAGCTATAAAATCTGCTTTCAGTAATTGAATTTGCTCCTCTTCTTCCATCCAAAGATAGAAACGCCCATCCCACGTATATAATTTTCCGCCAGTTACATCAAGGTTATATAAACGATTCGACAGGTTAATTACGTCATCTAGTGTAGCAAACTCATAAAGGATATGCTCGCTTTCATCTAGAGTCACTTGCATTTCAATAAACTCGTCACGGAACTCATCATCTGTATCCGCTTCTTGATGTTCTTTCGTTACAATTACGACCATTCCTTGCGCTTGTAGAGAAAATACTTCAACTGCAATCGGACCATCCGCTTCAAATCCTAATTCTTTATTTGCTTCTTGCATCATATCACGAAATAATTGCTGTACTTTCGGTGCATTTCTCCACAAATCTTCTTTCGTTAATCCTCTTTCAGATAAATCATCAAATGTTAAGAAAATTTTTATCTTATTGTAATTTAATCGTTCCAGCCTCATATCATACCCTCCCTACGCAACCAATGAATATAATTTTTATTATATGAAATAGAAAATAGATGGTTCTTTTCGAACAACTATTCTAACATGTTTAACCAATCATCCCATTCTTCTTTCGTATCACCAATTAGGCTTGTTTGAATGTTCAACTGATCTCGAGCACCTATTTCTCCTATAATCCCAACAGAAAGGTTCTCATTTTTTTCTTGCAAAAAATCCACATAGCTCATTACGTTCTTCCGTTCTCGTCCGTCATCAAAAGAGATGACTACATATTTAGGTCTTATTTGCTCAACAGCTAACGAAATACTATCTTCCGCTAAGCTTGCCCGAATATATATCACATCATATCCTTTTAATCGTAAATACGTTGAGAAAACAAACCCTTTCAACATATTACTTTCTAACACGACAACTTTGTGTATAGAAGAAAACGATGATGCATTATGATATACCATCCCTAGACGCGTTTGTAAAAATGATACGACATATTGGAATTGCACCATTGTAACTTCATTGTTATTTTTTAACGCTAACAATTTATTTGACACTTGAAGAACAATACTTGCTATAACTTTTTCTGTTGCATAAATACTAAAAGCCTCGTTTAACAATGCAGAAGTTGTAATTTCATCAAATTTTAACAAAGCTTGTAGTATATCGTCCACTAAAACAACTTCTCTATCGTAATGTATTTCATTTTGAACATTATTCTGCAAACGATTCCCTTCTAATAATTGAACTGCTTGTCCAATCATCATGCCAGAAGAAACCTTGTCCATTAACCATTTCAAAATTTGAATATGCTCTTCTGTATATAATCGATGCCCCGCATGATTCCGCTTTGGGGCAATCATTTGATATCGTCTTTCCCATGCACGAAGCGTACTTGGTTGAATTCCAATTATATTCGAAACAGCTTTTATATTATATTTTCCGTTTAGAGTTGGCATCATTTCCCTCCGCATAACGTAATAATATGTGTTTGAGCAGGTGCTCGGAAGCGAAGTGGAACCAACGTTGTTCCATACCCATTACTAACAAAAAGAGTCATATTTGAATGCTTATATACGCCACCTTTTAAATATTTTTTAGATGGGAATAATCGAATCTGTCCTCCATGTGTATGTCCACTTAACACAAGTGAAATTTGTTCTTTTCCAGACATTTTATTTATTATATCAGGGTTGTGGCTAATTAATATGCGAAAACCATCTTCCTTACAATCAGCCAACGCTAAATCTAAACGATCACGTTTCAAACCAACATCATCTACACCGAGCAAACAAATTTTCTCTCCTAATTCAGACTCAAATACAACTCTTGTATTATCTAAAACTTTCACATTATTTTCTAATAATAAAGCATCCAATTCATGATATTCAATCTCATAATCATTATTTCCCCATACAAAATAGACAGGAGCTATCGCTCTTAACTTTTGTATATTTGCAGAGATTTTCGATAAAGGGACACCTTTTTCCGCTAAATCACCACCAATAATTACAAGATCTACTTTTCCTTTTACTTGTTCAATTAACGAATTCGAAATGCCCCTTCTATGAATATCTGATATAAAGAATACATTTACTTTTTGAAAACTTTTCGGAAATTCTTCAAATATTAAAGTATGTTCTAGCACCGTATCACGCGTTGCTTCCGTATACATTACAAGAAGAAATATAATACCAATACAAACGAGAGTACTTAATAAGATAATCCATATCATATATTTTTTACTCCCTTCCTCATAAAGATAATTCCCAGTTTTTATAGTAAGTATTTTACTAACTCTCTCGCTTCGTGGACTTATCTTTTATCGGAATTTTTAATTCTTGACCTACATTCACTTCATCTTTTTGTAAATCATTATACTTTTTAATCACTTCGATCCCAGTTTCATCTGAAAAATATTGCTTCGCTATACTTTCTAAGGTTTCTCCCTCTTTCACCGTATGCGTGACAACTTTCTCAGATGATGCCTCGGACTGAGATTTAGCTGAATCAAAGAAAATGACCTCAAATGCACTTTTTCCAGCGTTATTACCATCACTTTTCACCTGAATATATTTATCCGTATACCATAAAATGCTAATTGGTAGTAATATGAATAGAAATGTTAAAACTCGGACGAAAATATGATTCATTTTAAACTTTTGTTTTTTCTCTTTATTTCTATGAATTTCACTACGCGGCGGTAAACCTTCTTTTTCTTCCACTCGCTCAACTTCTAATTCCTCTTCAAAATCAGGAATTCGTCTTCTCATGTTGTTCACCACCACCTTCCATTTATTTTCTTAATTGGAGCCCCATTATAAAATCAACAAGAAAGTGTGCAAAGATTGTTATAAACAAATTTCCTGTCCATTCAAATACATAGCCAAAAACAAAACTAATGAAACAGACGAAACAAAACAAAAATGGCTTTTTTATATACCGAATATGTAATACTGCAAATACGAAACTCGCTATTACAATTCCAAAGTGCGTCTGCACTACACCTCTAAATAAAAATTCTTCTGCAAAGCCGATAATGAATGTAATAACAAGTAGATGCATAACTGACATCCCTTGAAACATCCTATCATTAATACCACCATCATCAAACCAAGACTCTGGAAATACTCGCATTGCAACATAATCTAATAACACAATACCAATCGCTAACAAGCCACCTATTATAAGTATAGACACCGGTTCCCATTTCCACAGACTATACACCGATTTTATATCTCGGAATAGTATATATGCTAGTAAACAACCGATACCGATAATAATGAACTGTGTGATATACAGATTCAACCTTATTTCTTTCGGACTCATATCTTCAATATTATGCCTTTGAATGTTCATCATTCCCCCATCTTTTCTAGACCGAAAAGCTTTTGTAACTCTGTTTCCCAATTATAGTCGAAATCCGATTGTTGCGCTTGTCTTTTTTTATAATCTGTTTTTGTAATATGACAATAGTCGCAGCAATTCTTTAACTCGCCCTCTTTTCTGTAACCGAACTGTCGCAGCAAATATTCACGTCTACATTCTTTCACTTGTATCCATGATTTCATGTTTTCTAGCTCACTATATTTATTACGTAGCCTGATTTCTACTTCAGCTATTAATCTTGTCATAATTTCATCTGACAAGCTCTCTAATATTAATTTTCTCTGTTGTATGATTCCAAGCTTTTCAAGATGATAGCGGATGAAACGCCAATATTGTTCATTAAATCTTGCTGCATTATAACAAATTTCTTCTACCTCTTCTATTGGTAATTCTTTCGTTTGAAACATTCTTTCCTGCAGTAAAGAAAATAAAAATTGTATTTGTGACTGGCTTGGCAATTCATCTTCAATTATTGAAATTGGTAAATCGTGATCTAACGGACTGCATAGTAAAATAGCTATACTAGGTTCACCATCTCTTCCAGCTCTTCCGATTTCTTGTAAATAAGAAGCTATATTAGTCGGATAGTGGAAATGAATAATATATCTCGTATTTGATTTATTTACTCCCATACCAAAAGCACTTGTACATATTACAAGCTGCAACTGGTCATTCATAAACTGCTGTTGAATTAACATGCGCTCTTCATGTTCCATACCACCATGATAGAAAGCGACACCAGCAACGCCTTTTCCTCTTAAATATTCCGTTAAACGTTCTGTCCACGCTCTGCTTGAACAATATACAATCCCCGGCCCTTGTAAATACATCACCTGTTCCAAAAGCGCCTCTTTCTTCTCTTCTATCGTCTCCACAAATTGTACTTCCATTGCTATATTTGGACGATCAATAGAATACACATGCTGCGTCACATTCTCCAAATTCAAACTCTCTGCTATATCTCGGAGTACATCTTTCGTCGCTGTTGCAGTTAATGCTAGCACCGTAGGAGACCCGATATTTTCAATAACTACATTTAGTTTTTTATAATCTGGTCTAAAATCATAACCCCATTGCGAAATACAATGAGCTTCATCTACAACAAATAATGAAATATGAACTTTCTTCAATTCTCTTATTAACAATTCCGACTGCAACATCTCAGGTGAAACAAAAATAAATTTATAGGAAGCTAACCTTTTCATTGCTTCTCTTTTTTCATGTAATGTCCGAAAACTATTAAATGCTATCACTCGGTTTTTCACAACATATTTTAATTGTGTAACCTGATCTTCCATCAAAGATAATAATGGTGATACAACAAGTACTGTCCCTTCTTGCATGAGCCCTGGAAGTTGATAGCACATAGACTTCCCTCTTCCGGTCGGAAGCATCGCTATAACATCTTTTCCTTCCAATAAATCTGTAATTACCCCTTTTTGACCTGGACGAAATTCAGAATATCCAAACCACCTATATAAATATTCCTCAAGTTTCATTTATACCCTCCATCCGCGCCAATACAAGACGAACTTCAAAATAAGAGATACCCTCTCCAACAGCTTGTTTCAACTCACGCAACTTACGTGTTTGTAATGCATCAATTACTTCTGTTACTTTATCTATTTTGTCTTTTTCCATAAACATCTCGATAGAAAAATCTCTTTCTCGCAAAGCAATTTCAACAAAATGATCTTCTATCGTTGCAACCTTTAGATTTCTAATTGTCGCTATTTCTTCTAATGAGCGCCCTTGTCTCCAAAAATTATATGTTTTTTTCGTTGATAAACTAAATAATTCAGCTCTCTCATTTGGATAAGAGATAATCTCAGCTAATAACGGAAATTCATTTTCTTTATCGCGAACTTCTTGTATAAGGAAATGAATTGTACCCCAAAATAAGAAATATACCCTGAAAATATCTCGTTTCGTAATTTCCGCTAACTGTTGCAATGTACAACCGATACGTTCATATCCTGTTAATCTATATGTTACAATCGTCGCTTCTATCACATCACATTTCCCTAAAAGATTATGTATTTCTTTCCATAATCTTTTCGCCAATTCACTTCGCCTATACGGCATACCTGTTAAAAATCGCTTCACCCACACCATTATTTCTGTATCTTGTTGAATAGGAATAAACTTCGTATTATTCTGTTGTAAATTAGATACAGTTTGAATAATTAAAGATAATCTTTTCCAAAACGTTTCACCTAATTCACCATAGTGCAAACCATGCAAATGGGCTGGAAAAGCATACCCTTCCTCCCATGTATGTAACTGCATTTTACCTTTAGGTGTTAACAAATATGTATTTTCATGTATTTCTTGAATCAAATCTGCTTGCAACAACTTTGCAACTTCACGATCATATTCATTTCTATTTAACGATTTATATATTCCAAACAAAAAAGAAATTCGGAACATATTTCCATCTTGTAACGTTTGCGAAGAACGTTTTCCCTTTAATAAATAATAAATAGAAGAAACGGTTCTTTCACCATTCAATTGTTTTAAACAATACAATACAGTATATTGTAGTTGCATTACCGCTTCCACCTTTCAATCTAACTTAATTGCTTTTGATATGATTGCGCCATCTACCGTTACTCATTAAACTTATCATATGGGCAATATATACTTGTATATATTATATTGTACCAAACGAAATAACATTTACGTATTTTGAAAATCTTATGACATAATGCAAAAATTAGTTGACACTCTAATTGATAAGGATTATCATTATAATTTTATGTTGAAAAGTTTTAAAAACCGTTTTACAATAAGGTTATAATTTTTATGGCGAGCTTTTCACATACATATTATCAGGAGGGAAAAAAGATGGCAAAATATACAATCGTTGATAAAGATACTTGTATTGCATGTGGTGCTTGTGGCGCTGCTGCACCAGACATTTATGACTATGATGATGAAGGTATTGCATTCGTAACATTAGACGATAACCAAGGTATCGTTGAAATTCCAGATGTATTACTTGAAGATATGATGGATGCATTCGAAGGTTGTCCAACTGACTCAATTAAAGTTGCTGACGAATCATTCGACGGCGATGCTTTAAAATTCGAATAGTCTTTTATTAACTTCAAAAAATACCCCTCATTCATTTGAGGGGTATTTTTTGTTTTCTATTTTCAGCCTCCTTAATAAAAAACCATTAGTAGTTATATACTACTAATGGTTTTATTTTATATTTATGCATTTTTCATTTTTGCAAATACCCATACTTTCAGGCGTGAGAATAACGCTACAAATACAATTGTTACAACAATTCCTTTAATCAAATTAAATGGTAAGATTGCCGTTACAACCGTTGTTTTTATCGCTTCGCTAGACATAGCTGGTGAATTTAAAAACCAAGTGTAAGCTGGGAATATGATGATGTAATTTAATACACTCATAATGAGCGCCATTGTAATTGTCCCTAGCATTAATCCTGTCGTTAAACTCTTAACAGTACGATACTTCCTAAATAAGAAAGTTGCTGGTCCAATAAATAAACATCCTGCAATAAAGTTAGCAATTTCTCCAACTGGTACTCCCGTTAAACTCCCTTGAATCCCGTAATGTAAAATATTCTTTATCGCTTCTACAATTACCCCTGCAACTGGCCCGAAAATAATCGCAGCGATTAAAGCTGGCACATCACTAAAATCAATTTTTAAAAATGGCGGAAGCCCTGGGAACGGGAAATCCAACATCATCAGTAAATATGCAATACTACTTAGCATTGCTACACTCACCATCTGCACTACACTGTTTTTTTGTTTCATCTTTCTCTCTCCTTTTCCATCGATCATCTCATGGAAAGTGGAAAGGTTCTGCTATGCCTACTTTTTCATAGAACGAAAAAACCCTTTGTGTTTTACACAAAGGGAGAATTTAAGGCACATCAAACAGACGTTCAAATACCTATCTTTTTTGAACGCTTGAACCTCCATCTTCTCCCATCCAGACTGTACTGTCGGCTTTGGAATCACACCAAATCCTGCCTTAACGGCTCGCGGGCTTAGAACAAAATCACATATAGTTCATCACCGCCGGTCGGGATTTTCACCCTGCCCCGAAGATAGACCGATATTCTATTTTCTACTTCATTATACAACAACATGATCGTATTGTGAACAAAAAAATCGTAACTTACTAAAAATAAGTTATTAATTTTACATAATAAAAATCATTCATTATATTTTACAATACACTCCATATTTTTTAGTATTCGGCATTTCTCCTATGAATCCCCTAGTCATATATAATTAAAAGTGATAAGATGTTGAATTGTTAAGATAAGAACATTTTCTGGATTATGGAGGAAATGTCATGAAGAAAGAAAAGAGACACTCTATTCGAGAAACAATGAAAAAAAACTTAAGAAAAGAATACTTTTACTTAAAAAAAGAATTACTTTTCTACTGTCCAATTGATTTAGGCACATTCTCAAGCGAGACATACTATGCTGCTTTCGATGAAGATGGCATCAGTATTTATCAGTATGATAAAAAGACAGAAAGTAAATTAAAATTATGTGAGCGTCATCCATGGAAGAGTTGGAATAAAGTAAAGGTTGATCATTATTTGACAACTTCACAATTTATTTTTCAAGGTGAGCGAAACTGGATATTATCCCTTTTTCAAAAAGGAAAAGAAGCTCAAAAAATAATAGAAGAGCATACATCTTTACAAACTGAAGTTGTTTCCCGCTCTTTCTTAAAAAAGCTTCCTGGTTTCCGTTCTAATGCACCGTTGAATAAATACATCGGCAGCATTTGCTATACTGCACTCATTGCATTTTTATTAAAATGGATGATTCCATTTCAAGGACCACAAATCGCCCTGTACTCTATTTCAATCGGTTGTATGCTTCTTGGTTTACTTTGTTTGACAATTGGTTTAATTGAACCGACTATTGTACTATTTCGAACAAACGAAAAAACAAGAGCGAAAGTATTTTACTTATATAGCTACTTAGCTATTTCTGGATTTATATGTGTCTTTATTTTTTGGTAAAAAAGAGCTAGTTAAACTAGCTCTTTTTTACTTTACATATAATTGTTGATTTGGATAAATCAGCTCTTGTTGCAACCCATTTTTTTCTTGAATTTCCTTAACTGACATTCTAAATTTCCGCGCAATGCTAACTAGAGTGTCGCCTTTTTGGACGACGTATAACGATGAAGAAACTGCTTCATTTCTTTGTTCATGTAAAACAAGCAATGGATTCATCGCATTCTTTTTTGCCATCGTCCATCTTCCTTGATGAACTTCTAAATGTAAGTGTGCACCTCGGGATTCTCCTGTATTTCCTACTTCTCCAATTATTTCTCCTTTTGAAATATAATCCCCTTGAACTACATATCTCTTATTTAAATGTGCATACACAGCCTCATATTCTCCATGTTTAATAAAAACAACGTTTCCATAACTACTTGAATAATAAGACTTTGTTACCTTACCTTCTTGAATAGCTGACACAGGCGCGCCGATCGGTGCCGCTATATCTATACCGTAGTGTTTTCCGTGCCTTGTTCCAAAATAATCACTTATCTGTCCTTCAACAGGCCATGCCCATTGATTTCCCTCTGCGTACACATGTAATTGAGATAAAAATAGTACTGTCAATAACATGACGCCATATTTTAAAGCTTTCATATACATCCTCCGTTTTCTAATTACGACCATACCTTCTCTATTTTGGTATATTACAGAAAAAACTATACAAAAAAAGAAAGTGAATCACTCCACTTCCTTCTCTTTCTTATCACGAAAAACGATTGCACTGCGATTATACTCTACATCTTTTACTTGTAATCGAGCGTTTATTACTCTAGCTACTGCAAATAAATAATCAGATAATCTATTTACATACTTTAGAACAACTTCATTTATTTCTCCTTCTTTTTGCAGGGACACGATACATCGTTCTGCTCGCCTTACAACTGTACGTGCAATATGAATAGCAGCTGCCGATTCGCTTCCACCTGGTAAAATAAACCGTTCTAGCGGTGGTGCTTCTTCTATATACGAATCAATCCTACTTTCTAAGTTTTCGACCATTTCAATTTTTACTTTATAAGGAATTTTCTCGCCTACTATCGCCAAGTCTCCCCCGCAATCAAATAGTTCATGTTGAATATTTTCAAGTTCATTATAAATATCTCCGAAAGACCCGCCTTGTAGTTTAGTCATCGCATATCCAATATGAGAATTCGCCTCATCTATTGTGCCATATGCTTCAACTCGGATATTATCTTTATCCACTCTGCCGCCTATTACACTTGTTGTCCCTTTATCTCCTGTTTTTGTATATAATTTCATCGCTTTACGACACCCCTCTCATCATTCTTCATTCGACTAAGTTAGAAAAAAAGTTCTACTATTATTTATTTAATTGATTTTACAAAAAAATAAACAACAGTAGAACTTTATTCATTATCAACTTTTAAAACGTATATTTAAATTATACGATTCGGTAAATATACAGAGAATGTAGTTCCCTCTCCAACAACACTTGAAACAGCAATTTTCCCATCATGGCCTTGCACAATATTTTTTGCAATCGCAAGCCCGAGTCCTGTTCCACCTTTTTTTCCACGTGTTCTTGCTTTATCAGCTTTATAGAAACGATCAAACAAAAATGGAATATCTTCTTCTGGAATACCAGCGCCCGAATCTTGTACTTCAAAAATAAGACCATTATTTTTCGTATCAATTACAAGCGTTACATGTCCACCTGCGTTCGTATGACGTATTGCGTTATCAATTAAATTCGTCAATACTTGTTCCATACGATCTGCATCAAACGGGTATTGCTCAATTGAATTTTTGAAATCAACCGTTAACGCGACTTCTTTATCCTTTGCAATTCCTTGGAATTTACGACCTATTTTTTCAACGAAAGGATGAATATCAACTTCACCTATATGTAACTCTACATTACCACTTTCCATACGCGCTAAATCTAACAATTCATTTACAAGTTTCCCTAAACGAACGGATTCATCATAAATGATTTGAACAAACTCATTAATTTCTTCTTTTGTTTGCACAATATCATCTAAAATTGCTTCACTATACCCTTGGAGCATGACCATCGGTGTACGAAGCTCATGTGATACGTTCGCAATAAAGTCTTGGCGCATTTTCTCAAGACGGCGTTCTTCCGTCATATCACGCAATACAGCTACAGCCCCACGAATTTTCGTTTGATTGTAAAGCGGCGTCATAAGAACTACATAGTTACCTTTTTGTAAATTAATTTCAACCACTTGTTGTTGTTCGCTTTCTACAACGAGATGGAATAGTTCAACAAGTTCAGAAGGCAGTTTTTTACTGAGCTCTATCTCTTTTTCTTCTTGCCAAACTTGTAAGAAATGTTCAGCCGGCGGATTGATTACAACGACTTCACCCTCTTGATTTAATGTAATAACCCCATCTGCCATACTACTTAAAATACTAGCTAACTGCTCTTTCTCTTGCTGCAGGGCATTCATATTAAACTTCAACTGTTTCCCCATTTGATTTAAGGCTGTTGCAAGCTCACCAATCTCATCTTGAGATACCATAGGGGCTTTTGCATCAAACTTCCCACGCGACACCTCAAAAGCAACCTCACGCATTTTACGAAGCGGTGCTGTAATTCGAGTAGATAAGAAGAATGCAAAGAAAGTTGTTAATATAATCGCAATCCCTGCTGATAAGAATATAAAATCAGTCGTTCTTTCCATGCCTTGTATCGGCACTTGTAAAGATTCGTATACAAACACTGCACTTTGATTTTTTGACTGTACTGGTTTTCCGACAATCATAATATCATTTTCAGTATTTTTATTCTTTCTACTATTAGAGGCTTTTCTAATGTTATTCTTAATTTCTTTTTTGTCTGTAAACACAGCCGCTAATTCTTTATCTTCTTTTAAGTCATCCATTGTAAGAGTGACTAATCCTTCTTGTTTCGGTGAAGAAGATATTTCTTTACCATCTTCTACAATAATGATCCTTGAAAGTGGATCAGAGAATTTATACGCGATATTCTCAATCGTTTTTACATCGGCACCTTCCTCAATTAACTCTGAAACACTTGTTGCAACTTTTTGAAGCCTAGCTTCACTCATATCAACATAATATGTTCTAAAAAACTGTGAAAGTAAAATCGCAACAAATCCAAGCACGAACGAAACGAGAAGTAATATGGTCATCCATAACTTCCCTACTACACTTCTCCAAAGCATCAGTCGTTCACAACCTCAAACTTGTAACCTACGCCCCAAACGGTAACAATCATCTTCGCAGCATCGGGTGATTTTTTACTTAACTTCTCACGTAAACGCTTTACATGCGTATCAACTGTACGTAAATCTCCGAAGAATTCATATTGCCATACTTCTTTTAGCAATTGCTCACGATCGAATACTTTATCAGGCGCTTTCGCTAAGAATAATAGTAATTCGTACTCTTTCGGTGTTAAGTTCACCTCATTACCATCTGCTGTAACACGGTGTGCATCATTATCAATTGTTAAATGAGGGAATACAGTAACATCTTTTGTCGTTGTATCTTGTGTAAAGAATGTTGTTGGTACAGAACGGCGTAAGACCGCTTTCACTCGAAGCACTACTTCACGTGGGCTAAATGGTTTCACAATATAATCATCAGTTCCTACCTCAAACCCTTGTACTCGATTTACTTCTTCACCTTTTGCTGTCAACATAATAATTGGCGTCGCTTTCTTCTCACGAACCCCTTTACATACTTCGATACCATCTTTACCAGGCATCATAAGATCTAATAAAATTAAATCATAATCATTTTGCAGCGCCATTTCTAAAGCTGTATCACCATTGTCTGCTTCTTCAATTGTGTATTGTTCTCTCTCTAAATACATTTTCAACAAACGACGAATACGATCCTCATCGTCTACAATTAAAATTCTTGATTCATTTTCCATTTCTACCCGTTGCGTACTTTTACCACAACGGTTCACACCTACCCTTCTATACTATTATGTTGCGCTATTCTCGTTTATTTAAGCAATCTTCTAAATGTTTCACTTCCCATATTATGCTTCACAAGAATAATAAAGTTTGTTCAATTTTTTTCCAAAACTATGTATTTTTTTTGAACAGTATATAATGTCCTCGACATCATTTTACAAAATCAACCGCTACTTTGTCATGTTTTTCTCAAAAAAGAAGAAAAGTTGACAAAAATAAAATAGGAAAGTGACATACACTCTCCTATTTTATTTCTCTATGCGTATGAATGTAAACCCGCGATAATTAAGTTTACTACAATAAAGTTAAACATAATGATTGCAAAACCAATTACAGCTAACCATGCTGACTTCTCTCCGTGCCATCCTTTTGATAAACGTAAATGTAATACCGCCGCATAAAAGAGCCAAGTAATAAGCGCCCAAACCTCTTTTGGATCCCAGCCCCAAAAACGTGTCCACGCTATTTGAGCCCAAATCATGGCGAAAATTAATGCACCTAATGTGAAAACTGGGAATCCAATTGCAATAGAACGATATCCTATTTCATCTAACAAATCGCTATTCGTATTTTTCACTAACGGCTGAAGTGCCGCTGATACTCGTTTACGTAAAATTAGCCTTAATACGATATAGAGTAACGTTCCGACTAACACTGACCAAATAACAGTATTTAATTTTTTCGCATTTACAATCGCCGGAACCTCAACTGTCGGCTCTAATTTATTTTCTGTAAGTAACTTCCCTTCATGCGGCCCCACTAAAGCCGGAAGATTGTATTTCATTTCCACTTGTTGTTCATTTTTATCAATCCATTGAAACTTTGCTTCATATTTCATACTAGAAAATACCGTTGTCACTCCAATAAATCCAACTGTACAAACAAGTGTGAATACTACCGTCTCTAGCCAAAATGTGCGTTTACTTTTCACTGATTGATCTACATTTTTCAATAAATACATAACGCCCGTAATAAAACTAATTGCTAAAATTGCTTGTCCTGCAGCCGCAGTCGTTACGTGAATATGTAACCAATTACTTTTTAAAGATGGAATAAGCGGTGATATTTCCCTCGGAAACATACTTGCATAAGCAATTAATAAAAGCGCAACTGGTAATGCAAATAGTCCGATTATACTTACGCGGTACATAAAGTACATGACAATAAATGCTCCAACAAGCATCATGCCGAAAAACGTACCAAATTCAAAAAAGTTGCTAACTGGCGCATGACCTGATGCAATCCACCTTGTTACAAAATAAACTGTTTGTGCAATAAACCCTAAAATTGTAATCGTTATTCCTACGTTTGCCCATTTATGGCCCTTTTCTTTAATTGCTCCCCCAAAAAATAGAGTGGCAATTAAATATAAAATAAATGCGGTAAAGAGAAAGTTACTACTTATTTGCACCATATCGTTTCCCCACCTTAACTAATTTTTTTATCGACTACTTTATCATTTGGTTGCGGAATTGCTGTACCTTCTAGTACTCTTTCAATATCTTTCTTTAAACCGAACCAGTTTTTATTCGTATGTCCTGCAATCCACCATTCATCATTAACGCGTTGTATCCAAATACGGCGATGATTCCAATACATTCCTTGAATGACACCAACCATAAATATAAATCCTCCAATACCGAGAATCCAAAGCGTTAAATCTTTCCTTACAGTAAGTGCTGTTGCATTTTGCATTTCCACGCCTGCAAACGACATTTTATATTTATTATTTCCATCAGGTTCTATATTTTGCTGAATACCAACAAAACTCACTTCACCATCTGGTGTTTCAGGCGTAAACATTTTAAATACAAATGCAGGGTTGTTTGGTAATTTTGTTTTTGTATTTGGTCTTCCATTCTCATCAAAATAAAAATCAGGGAAATAGCTTAATAGTTCTAAAGAATAACCATTTCCTAAATCATATTTTTCTGCAGGGTTTGTTAAATCAACTTTAATCGGTCCCCACTTTTGATTATTTTCTTTATTTTGCAAACGGAAGGACATACTTTTAAATTCATTTTCTCTATAACTCAATTGATAAACAGCAAATTGATCAAATTTCAGCGGTTCATTTACTCGAATTTCAACTTCTTTTACTTTTTCCAATTTTGGTTTTTGTCCAGCTATCTTTTCACCTACCGCTTTATATAATACGGCATTCGTTTGGAAGTTTTTCGCAATCATTTTATCACCTACACGGTCAATTGCTTCATCAAAAACTTCCTTGTCCTTACTTTTATCATAAACTTCCTTTATAAACTTCTCACTTTTTAAATAATATTGGCCATCCGTCCCTGGTATTTCTTTCGTTTCACCATCACGTAACCAAAGCGTTTCATCTACATACATACTCGGTAAAAAACGAAGCATCGCACCGAATAAAAAGATAATAAGACCGATATGATTTACATATGGACCCCAACGCGAGAAACGTCCCTTTTCCGCTAAAACGTTTCCGTCTTCCACTTTCACATTATAGTTCGTTTTCTTTAAATTCTTTTGAACTTTGTCAAAATCTCCCTCTTGCGGTGTACCAGTGCCATATAATCTTTGTCTCTTTAAAAAACTAGGGTGCCTTTTTACCCCTTGCTTCTTTAAAGCTTTATAAAGTGGAATGACACGGTCTAAGCTACATATCACAAGAGAAATACCAATTGAAGCAATTAACATCATATACCACCATGAACCGTATAAATTATTAAAGCCTAATTGATAGTATAATTGCCCTAAAAATCCGTATTCTTGCTTATAATATTCAGCTGGTGCAATTCCTGGAGTTATGTACATTTCTTGCGGAAAAATAGTCCCTATCGCCGATGCAGCTAAAGTGATTACAATGAGCCATACACCCACTTTTACAGAAGAGAAAAAGCTCCAAATTTTATCAATAATCGTTTTTGTTTGCGTGAGAGATCTCCGAGCACTCCCCTCATAGCGCATATCCAATAGTTTTATATTTTCATTGCTTTCAAATGGTTTCCCACAAGCTTCACAAAAAACAGTTCCTATCGGATTCACATGTCCACATTCACATTTAATTTCTTTCAACACTCTCACCGCCCCTGTATCTATATGTACTATTGTATATTCTAACCTCGAGTTACCGCAATACTCAGAATTTTTAAACCGAAGGCACTATAGGTAAGCGCCTTGTATGTAAAGGTTTTCTTTATTACGGAGTGATTTTCTTTAAATACTCCTCCAATTGTTCCTTCGTTTGTTCACCTTTAATCTCTTGAATCACCTTACCATCTTTATCAATCAAGAAGCTTGTTGGTAATGGTATTACTCCATACGTTTTTATAATTTCTCCACCTTTATCGATTGCAACGGGGAACTTAAGATCGTATTGTTTCACAAAATTCTTAACAGCAATATCCGTTTCATCTGCATCTAACGCAATGATTTCAACGCCTTTTTCTTTATACTTTGGATATAGTTCATTCATATAAGGCATTTCTTTCTCACAAGGTTTACACCACGTACCCCAAAAGTTTAAAAATACACCTTTTCCCTTAAAATCTTTTAGCTCAATTTTCTTTCCTTCTAAATCTGTCACAACAAAGTTAGGTGCTTCTTTTCCAATTTCCATTTTCTCTTCTTTAGAGAAATATCCTTGATAAAGTGTAAATCCTACAGCACCGCTTAAAATGAGCAGAATAATAACGCGAAATAATAAGCGATTTTTTTTCATATTGTTTCCCCTCTCTTCGACGAGTGATGAATATATGTATTTTTAATAAATCACCAGCGGAGCATTCCACTGGTGAAAGTTTCACAATATCGATTAGCGAGGCTTTGTAGAAGCCAATGCACGTAATTGTTTCACCTCATGCGGTGTCAATTCTCTTGCATCACCAGGTCGCAAGCTACCCACTTCTAAAAAGGCGTAGCGTTCACGCTTTAGTTTCACTACTTTACAGTCTAAAGCTTCAAACATACGACGTACTTGACGGTTACGTCCTTCATGAATTGTTAATTGTACAATCGCCATTTCTTTACGCTTGTCCCAAGAAATAATCTTCACACGCGCTGGTGCTGTTTTTCCGTCTTCTAACATAACACCGCGTTCTAACATGCGAATTTTCTCACCTGTTAGAGGACCTTTTATTTTTGCAACATATGTTTTTTCAACTTTATATCTAGGGTGCATTAATACATTTGCGAAGTCCCCATCGTTTGTCATTAATAATACGCCAGACGTATCATAATCTAAGCGTCCGATTGGGAATAAACGTTGTGTAATTTCCGGGAAAAAGTCTGTTACAACACTTCTTCCTTTATCATCTGATACACTTGAAATTACGCCAGTTGGTTTATATAGTAAAAAATAAACAGGTTCTTCTTTTTCAAGAGGGATGTTATTTACTTCTACTTTATCTTGAGGAGTTACTTTCGTTCCTAACTCCTTCACTATTTTTCCGTTAACTTTCACTTTTCCTTGCTGAATTAATTCCTCAGCCTTTCTTCTCGATGCAATACCTGCTTGCGCAATCACTTTTTGTAATCGTTCCATTTCTTTTTTTCACCTCGAATTTATCTTACCTTACATTAGAAAGACTTGGCAACCGCATACGCTTAACGGCTTTTCGCTTCCTCTTACTTAAACAACATAGCGATGATAATAAACATATAAAGGTCAAATCATGGTTTTACCTTTTATTATTGTCCATATTTTTCATATTGCTCACAATAAAAGTTCATTATTTTGTCAAAAATACCGCATAAAAAAACCACTATTAAGCAACACCTTAATAGTGGTCGTATACGTATTATAAGCGAAATAGCATAAAAAATGAATAGTATTACTTAAACATTAAAGAAACAAACACAATCGAACAAATAATTCCGATTAAATCAGCAAAAAGTCCTACTTTTAATGCATCTCCCATTTTTCTAATTCCAACAGCTCCAAAGTATACTGTTAAAATATAAAAAGTCGTATCTGTACTCCCTTGCATTGTAGAAGCCAATCGGCCAATGAATGAGTCTGGTCCATATGTGGCAATTAAATCGGTCGTAATACTTAAACCAGCAGAGCCCGAAATAGGACGTATAAGTGCTAGTGGAACAATTTCTGCTGGTACATGAATTAAATCTAACATCGGCTTCATTACTGATATCATTGCATCCAATGCACCTGAAGCTCGAAATATAGAAATAGATACGAGCATTCCAACCATAAACGGTAAAATAGAGATTGCAATTTGAATCCCTTCTTTTCCCCCCTCAACGAACGATTCATACGTCGGCACTTTCTTTATCGTTCCATATAAAAGGATAAAACCAATTACACAAGGGATTACCCATAATGATATCGTATTAACAATACTCATTTTTTCCGCCCCTTCCTACTCCTTCTTCGGTAAAAATAGCGATCAATCCAAATCGCTCCGATCATAGAGAGTACTTGTGCAATGAATGTTACCCCAACAATTTCAGTAGGATTCGCTGATTCATACGTCATTCGAATCGAAATGACAGTAGTAGGAATTAAAGTAATCGCTGATGTATTTAACGCAAGAAACGTCACCATAGAACGGCTCGCCGAATCCTTTCCCCCATTTAACTCTTTCAATTGTTCCATCGCTTTTATACCAAGAGGGGTCGCAGCATTACCTAACCCAAAAAAGTTAGCCATCATATTCGATAAAATAAATCCCATTGACGGATGGTCCTTTGGTATTTCTGGAAACAATCTTTTTACTATCGGCATAAAAAGTGACACTAACTTTTTTAACAATCCTGCTTCTTCTGCAACTTTCATTAAACCGAGCCAAAATACTAAAACACTAATGAGTCCTATACAAATTGTTACTGCGTCTTTTGCTCCATCAAATACTGCTTTATTGATTGCTTCCATCGTTCCATTTATCATGGCATATACAATCCCTATGACTGCCATCGCTACCCATACGAGATTAACCATCGCTTCCAACACCTATCATATGAGAAAAAATTTCTTTCACATTATTCCAATATACTCCCGTTGTAGCTACTAATTTTCGTTTACTATAAAATAAATTTCGTTCTCCAACTTTCTCATTGCCAACATAAATTTCTGTCTTTCCAACCTTTACCCCATCCTTAAGTTTCGCACTTTTATCAAGTTCAACTTTTAATACGACATTCTTTCTTTCCTGCTCAGTTAAAGGTACCGCAAAACTATTTTTCGTATAAACATGATTGGCATATTTCTTTTCAGTTATTTCAGCAAGAGCTCCTTGTCCTACAACGTTTGTTTGTTTGAAACGTTCAAAACCTTTATCAAATAAATTCATATGATCATCCCAATCGCTAGAAGCGCTCAAAGTTACGACAATTAAATCTAGTCCATCTTTTGATGCTGTTGTAACAAGGGTCCGTCCTGCTTTCTTCGTAAAACCCGTTTTTCCTCCTGTTGCAAATTCATAATAAGACGTCACAAGTTTATGTTTGTTTTTCCACGGATAATCCCACGAATCCGATTTATACGTTTTTGTCCCAAAAATCTTCTTAAAGGTTTCATTCCCCATTGCATACCTTGTTAAAAGTGCCATGTCATAGGCCGACGAATAATGGGATCCATCTCCATCCAAACCATGTGGGTTTGAAAAGTGAGTATCTTTCATTCCAATTTGTTTCGCCTTTTCATTCATTAAATATACAAACCCATCTATACTCCCTCCTACATTTTCAGCAATTACTTGTGCTGCATCATTACCAGATCTAAGCATGAGTCCGTATACTAAATCCTCTAATTTTACTTTCTGTCCAGGCTTTAAATAAATTGCTGAGCCTTCTACTCTCACTGCTTCATTACTAACCGAGACCATTTCTTTCATTTTTCCTGACTCAGCAGCTAACAAGGCAGTCATAATTTTTGTTATACTAGCAATCTTTTGCGGCTCATGTTCTGCTTTTCCGTATAATACGCGACCTGACTGTTGCTCCATTAATACAGCATTTCGAGCACTAACATTGCTGGTCATCTTTGCATATGTAGGAATTGGTATAACGCTTGCGTACATAATAAGAAGCGTAATGATTACACAAATTCGTCTCATATTTCCCCCCACGTCCTTTTGGCACTTTTTGTACAAGTGTATGCTTGGCCTTTTAAAATATGAACGAAATCTCCCTCTCCTTCCAATAAAAAAGACGCAGAGAACCTGCGTCTAATAAGGTGTCCATTCTATTTGTTTTGCACTTTCAAATCTTTTTTCTACATCCGGCCAATTTACAACATTCCACCAATTTTTAATATATTCATCTTTTCGATTTTGATATTGTAAATAATACGCATGTTCCCACACGTCTAGTACAAGGAGCGGTATCGTATCCCATTGTGTAAATAATTGATGAAGTGTACTCTGCAAAATTTCTAATCTTCCCGATCGCGGAACCCAAACGAGAATTGCCCATCCTGAACCTTCCACTTTAGAGGCTGCTTCTGTGAAATGTTTTTGAAAACGCAAGAAACTTCCAAAATCTTGTTCAATCCGGTGTGAAAGAGCCCCTCTTGGACTTCCGCCGCCACCTTTTTTCATGTTATTCCAAAATATTGTGTGCAAGTAATGACCTGATCCATGAAAAGCAGCTTCTCTTTCCCAATGCTTAATTAAATCAAATTGATTTGTTTTTCTCGCTTCTTCCATCATCTTCTCTGCCTTATTTAATCCTTCCACGTAACTACGATGATGTTTATCATGGTGTAACATCATAATTTCTCTAGAAATATACGGTTCTAACGCATTATATGGATATGGTAATGGTGGGAGTGTATGCCCTCCAATTGGAACAGCTCGTTCACTATCCCCTCTTTCACATAGTTCATATTCCTCTTCTCCCTGCACGAATACTTCCTGCAAATGATGCTGAATATGTTCTACATCATCACTTATTTCATACATAAACTCTGCATCTGTATCATACTCATGCTCTTTCATACGGTCTAATAACGTTTGAATTTTATAAGCAAGCATATGGACATCATACACTTCCATTGCACGGCTATCTAATACGTGAAGAACACTTTCACACCAGCTTTCTACTTCATGAAAGTAATCTGTGAATACACCTTGCTGACTCATGTTACACCCCCTTAATGCTATCCCCTTAAATATATTCAAAGGAAATCCCTTATATAACTGTACAAAAGGAAAAGAAGCTAAGTACCCTTAGCTTCTTTTTCAGAATTAATATTTGTGTAACATCTTTGTTTGGTAATCCGTCTCATAATATTCTAGTTCTTCACGCATCAATTGAAATTTACCTTCTAAATTCTTCATTACTTGCTCTATAGATGCGGGTGGCGTTTGTTGGAAAACGATGGAGTTTTTCCCTGTATAAGCAGATCGACTATTTTCATACCAATGATCACTCTTTGGTGAAAAAAACTCTGCAATTACTTGATGATAAATTTTATATAAAATCTTTTCAGCTGCTGTCTTTCGAAATGGCTGGCTATTTAACAAAACAAAACACGCATCATGCCCTTCTTCACAAAAAACGAGAAGACGTCTTATTGACGCTAATAACCCTTTATAATATTGTTCGTTTCCTGCCGGTGTCTCTTCTAATAAAGAAGGCAACGTATGATAATTTACATAATTGGTTATCAAATGAATAACATCTTCTAAAAACATAGAAACTTGTTCTGTTTGATTTTCCACCATTAGATTAGACATTTTTCCCTCTCCTTTGCCATTTCACGCTATTTCTACTCTTTTATTTTTATGTAATTCAGCCAATATTTCTTGTACTTTCACGACTATTTCCTCATCAAAATATTGTTGGAATTCTTCTATATTATTTAAATACAAACGTTTTTGCATGCGAAGCTCATTCTCTTTCAATAAACAACAGATCGCTACAATATCCCGCAAATATATGTCTTGATTTTCTACTTTACATACCGGATTTCCTTCAAAAGGAGTAATTTCTTGTAAAACTTCTTCAAAATACCGAACATATAAAACAGAAAAGGTTCTTTCTTTATCATTTAATATATATGTCACTTCAGATCTATTAAAGAAATCTTCTGATGTATTAGGTTTTGCTTTCTCTAGCTCATATCCCGCATAACCTATTATAATCATCTACTTCCCCTCTCTTCCTTCTTTCAATTTATTTTAACTTAATTTTCTGACAAACGAAATACTCTTTTAAATATAATCCCTATAAAAAATAGCTTCCTTATACAGGAATTTACCTTTTTATTTTTCTTGAAGTTTGTCATAATAATATTATTGTCTCAGTTTTCTTATACAAGGAGAGTTGTATTTATGTCGTTTTCATGGAAACGTTTCTTACAAATCGGGAAAATTATCTTCCCATTTGTTGTATTAACCATTGTATTCTTTCAAGCAAAAAAAGAATTAGCAGGCATTTCTTTTTTAGAAGCAATCAATACAATTAAAAACATTCCAACCGGAGGAGTCTTTTTAGCAATTACACTTGGTGCATTTGCCGTATCAACAATGTTCTTTTACGACTATGTTATGCTTCGTTATTTAAAAGCGGATATACCTGTCCAAAAGATTTTTCGTATCTCATGGATTGCTAATACTTTAAATGGATTTATTGGATTTGGTGGTCTCGTTGGAGCAGGTGTACGAACAATGCTTTATCGTCCATACATAAAAGAAAATGGCAAACTTATTAAAAGTATCGCCTGGATGACAACCGCTTTTATTAACGGACTCGCTATTCTTTCGTTCCTCGGTCTTATTGGAATATTAGACACAAGTTTTATTTTGCATGAAAAACCGTGGCTATGGCCTGTTTTGATCTTCTTCGCCCTTTTCGTCCCTATATACATCGGCTTTTCTAAACTAAAAAATAGAAAACCAAAGCAAACTGAAGGACAAGTTGAAGGAGAAGAAGAGAAAAACCCAACTGTTTTATACTCATTAGTTTCGTTAGTTGAGTGGGTATCTGCTGGCATTGTTATGTACGTCATACTAATATTATTTGGCATTGATATCGAATTTCAAAAGTTTTTAGGCGTGTATGTCATTGCTGCTTTAGCTGGTGTTGTTAGTCTTGTACCTGGTGGACTTGGTTCATTTGACCTTGTCTTTTTAACTGGGCTCGGACAATATGGCATTGATACAGGCGTATTACTACCTGCTATGTTATTATATCGCCTCGTCTATTACATTTTACCATTCTGCCTTGGTCTTATTTTTGCAGCTTTTGAAATGACAGGCGTGGCCATTAAAAAGTTTGAAGACAAACCTTTTATTGCGCCTGCATTAGAAACAACTGGTGTTATATGGACTTTGCAGCGTGATTTTCTAGGAAAACTAGGTTCATGGGCCTCTGCTGCTTTAACAGTATTTGCTGGATTAATGGTTATTTTATCGACTATTCTACCGACAAGTATAAACAGAGCTCACGCCTTACATATTCTAGCTCCAAAACATCTTATTCAATTTTCTTTTAGCTTATCACTAACATTCGGTATTCTCCTCCTGATCCTTTCACGAGGCATATATTATGGAACAAAGCGTTCTTACTATATGACGATTATTTCTTTAATCGGAGCAGCTATCTTTAATACGCTAAAAGGGATTGATATTGAAGAAACGTTTATTTTATTAATTGTACTCGCTGTATTATATATGCTTCGTAAAAGATTTGTACGCGAGAAAATGGAAGTCTCACTTTCTGATATCGTAAAAGTTTTTATATTCTTACTTATAACTTTATATTTATATAAAAACTTAGGTATTTTATTTGCAGGTGCAAAAGAAGCTTTTAAACCTGATTTTGTCGTTCGTAATATTACGCAAGTAAAACGAAGTGCATTAGCAGCTGCCTTTTTCGTTCCTACATTTTTACTGATTGGCTCACTCATTGCTAATCGTTATCGAAATGAATTTCCCGGGCAACCAGCTAATGATAAAAGATTGCAAAACTTTTTAGATGAACATGGTGGAAATGTACTTAGTCATTTAGGTTTTTTAGGTGATAAACAATTCTTCTTTAGTAGTGATGGGAAAGCGCTCCTTCTCTTCTCTATAACTGGAAAACGTCTTGTTGTGCTAGGTGATCCAATTGGAGATCCTTCCTCCTACCGTACTGTGTTACAAGAGTTTTTAGCTGAAGCTGACCGATTTGGATACATTTGTGTATTCTACCAAATCGAAAGTAAATGGATGAGTTTATATCATGATTTTGGTTATAACTTCTTTAAGCTTGGTGAAGAAGCTGTCGTTGATTTGAACACATTTACAATAACAGGAAAAAAACGTGCCGGTATGCGAGCGACTTTCAACCGTTTTGAACGAGAAGGCTATACATTCTCTATTCACCAGCCGCCGTTCTCAGATGAACTATTTGAAGAATTAAGAAAAGTTTCAGATGCGTGGCTCGGTAGAAAAAAAGAGAAAAGTTTCTCACTCGGATACTTTGATCGTGAATATATTAGCCGTGCTCCTATCGCTACATTATCTGATGCAGATGGAAAAATCATTGCATTCACGACATTTATGCCCGTATATCAAGACGGATCATTGTCTGTTGATTTAATGCGCTATTATCCAGATGCGCCTAGCGGCATTATGGATGCAATTTTCATCCACCTATTCCAGTGGGCAAAAGAAAATGAATACCACTCCTTTAATATTGGTATGGCACCACTTTCAAATGTAGGTTTATCGACACAATCTTTCTGGTCTGAACGGGTTGCTGCTGCCATCTTTAATAATGTTCGTTATACATATAGTTTCAGCGGGTTACGACATTTTAAAGAAAAATATAAACCAGCATGGAGCGGTAAATATTTAGCATTTAGAAAGAATCATTCTTTACCAATTACAATGCTCTCTGTAACAAAATTAATAGGAAAAAGAAAAAACAGCTAAATAGTTAGCTGTTTTTTCTTTTTTGAACTTGTACAATAAATTCTTTTTCATATTTCTTACCATTTATATAGAAATCTCCCCATATTTTGTACGTTCCTTCCGCAGGAAATGTAATACGGTATTGTAATTGTCCATCTGTATCAACAGGGATTGCATATAAAAAATTTTCTCTCGTTTCGTCCACAATATAGAGCGCCTCCACTTCTCCTCTCTCTGAATGTAATTTCAATTTTTCACCCTTTTTCGCTTGAAATTGAAATGTTAACGTCACTGGCTCATTCGGATGCAGTGCACCGAATAAAAGAGAAACTTCATACTCCCCTATTTTTTTTGTAAGTACACTATCGATTGGAAATTTTACTTTTTTCTTATTTTTCTCCTCTATTTCCTTCCCAAAATCTTTCTTCGCAAATGATTGCACAGACTTATTTTTGTCTTCATATAAAAATATTGTATATCCTTCATCTTTCGCTATTTTAGAAGATACCTTATATGATCCATTTCCTGCGAATGTAGGTTTCATTTGTTGTACATGTTTTAATTGTCCGTCTACAATAACTGCCCGAATTTGATCATTCACACCACGCACTTCGCTATTTTTATTATTTAATAATTGAAACACAATATCTGCTTTCTCATTTCCTTTTCCATTTGACACATCCCATTTTACTTCCTGAACATCACCTACAGTCTCTGTTGTTTCTTGATACTTTTTTATGTAAAATCCGCCTACTACAACAAATAGCAAAGCAACGAGTCCAATGACAAGATTTTTCAAAACATCACCTACCATTTTTATAGTCTCTATTCATACAAAACTTCTTACATATATATTCTAGATGATAATTTATGAAATCCTTCTGTTTTGCACATATTACAAATAATAAAAAGATTTTAATTGAAAGGATTCGTAGTGTATAATGCAAATGATATTGATTTCTATCAATACATTATAAGGAGGACTTTTCATGAGTGTACATATTGAAGCAAAACAAGGCGAAATTGCTGAATCTATTCTATTACCTGGTGATCCATTACGTGCAAAATATATTGCTGAAACATTTCTAGAGGACGTTACTTGCTATAATAACGTGCGTGGTATGTTAGGTTTCACTGGAACTTATAAAGGAAAACGTGTATCTGTGCAAGGTACAGGTATGGGTGTTCCTTCTATTTCTATTTATGTAAACGAATTAATCCAAAGCTACGGAGTTAAAAATTTAATTCGCGTTGGAACTTGCGGTGCCATTCAAAAAGACGTAAAAGTACGTGACGTTATTATCGCAATGACAGCTTGTACGGATTCTAACATGAACCGTTTAACATTCCCAGGTTTTGACTTTGCACCAGCTGCAAACTTCGATCTTTTAAAGAAAGCTTATGATGCTGGAACTGAAAAAGGCTTACACGTTCGTGTTGGTAACGTTTTAACAGCAGATGTATTTTACCGCGAAAGCATGGACATGGTTAAAAAACTTGGAGATTACGGTGTACTAGCAGTAGAAATGGAAACAACTGCTCTTTACACATTAGCAGCGAAATACGGTGTAAATGCGTTATCTGTATTAACAGTAAGCGATCACATTTTCACTGGTGAAGAAACAACATCTGAAGAGCGTCAAACTACATTTAACGAAATGATTGAAATCGCTTTAGATGCAGCAATTCAACAATAATACATTAAAGAACTCGTCATACGTCTGTCGAGTTCTTTTTATGTGACTTTTTATAAAAAACTACTTTCGGAAGAGACAGATTTTCTCCTCTACTTTTTTGTAACGTTTGTTATAATAAAGAAATCATTTACAGTATTTCTCACAAGAGGTGACGCAGTGAAAAACAGAAGTATCGTCTTTAAACTATTTCTATTAACATCAACATTATTTACAATCATATTCCTCCTTTTTTTCCTAGGACAATCTCTATTTTTAGAGAAATTTTATATTAATAAAAAAGTAAAAACAGTACAAACTGCTTTTGAGAAGTTTGTAGATGCTTACGAAAAAAGTGATAAAAGTGATAAAAGTTATGAAGAAATTCGAAAACTAAAACAAGAATTTCATGATAAAACAAATGCTGACATGCAATTTTTAAATGCGAATGGCATTATTAAAAGCGACAGCAATTACTATATTGATGTATTTAATCCTAAAAATAATGAAACATATTCCATTCCGCTCAATAATCTTTTAACACCCGAAGAATATAAGAAATTCGAAAACTTAGGATTGAAAAAAGACGATGTGATAAACGTCGTCGGTTTACTACAAAACAATACAATAACACCAATAAAATTGACAACAAATTATAATAGATGGCAAAACGAATATACCAATTCAGATTTTTCATCTATTAATGGTAACCCTTCTAAAAATAGACTTACAAACCGATACAAAACTGTTACTCAAATTGAGTTTACTGGTACGATCTCTAAGTTACAGCTTCCATCGAAAGCCGAGGTTCGTCTTGCAAATGATATTGAAACATTACAAGCCGTTCAATATTTTGCAGAGCTTATTAGAAATGGCACTGCTAACTCGCAGCAATTAAACACTTATATAATAGATAGCGGGGAGAATATAAAGAATAGTATCTTTGTAAAACCTATTATAGAAAATGGAGAGATTACAGAATATGCTTTTGCGATAGCATCCTTGCAACCTGTTAATGAAGCGATGCTCGTTTTGAAAGATTATTATGTCTATGCCTTAATCATCGTATTTCTCGTAATTATTTTGTTATCCTTCTACTACTCAAAAATCATTGTGAAGCCATTAATTAAAATGAATCGCGTTACAAAGAAAATGGCTAATTTTGATTTTAGCGAGAAATTACCTGTAACAGCAGATGATGAAATTGGCGGACTTTCCGGCAGTATTAATACGTTATCTGTAAATTTAAAAGACCGAATCGATCGATTAAATGTTGCCAATACAAAATTACAACAAGATATTGAACGTGAACGTCAATTAGAGAAAACGCGAAAAGAATTCATTTCTGGTGTATCACACGAATTAAAAACACCGCTCAGTGTAATTAGAAGTTTCGCAGAAGGAATTAAAGATGGTGTTAGTAGAGATACGACGTATTATACAGATGTTATTTTAGAAGAAACTGAAAATATGAACAGACTTATTGTTGAAATGTTAGAATTAGCAAAATTAGAATCAGGTACGTACAAACTAGATATGACGACATTCTCAATCGGTGAATTAATTCAACAAGTCTATACAAAGTTATTATTTAGCATGGAAGAAAAGCATTTACAAGTGAACATAGATGTAGACTCTTCTATATTTGTGAAAGCGAATCGCAGTCGTATTGAACAAGTGGTTGTGAATTTACTTAGCAATGCAATTCGCTATACGCCAGATGGAGAAAAAATCCAAGTCTCCGTTATAGCAATGGAAGATACAGTAAAGGTCGAAATTGAAAACACGGGAAACCCTATTCCAGAAGAAAGTCTTGAAAAAATTTGGGATCGTTTCTACCGTTTAGATGCATCGCGCAGCCGTCATACTGGTGGTACTGGTCTTGGATTATCTATTGTTAAAAATATTTTAGACCTCCACGATGCCGAGTACGGTGTATATAATACGACTAATAGTGTTGTATTCTACTTTAATTTACAAAAAGTAAAAGAAGTCAAATAATTTGTCTTAATTTCACTAGGAGTTCACATGAAATTCACACTCTCCCTTTATAGTAAGAGACAAGTTAATCCTTTCCTTTACACATATAAAAGAGGAGAGTGCGTGAAATGAAACAAGCAGGACAACCTATTCAAAACGAAAAACAATTAGAAACTATCAAAAATATACTTTTACAATCTTCGAAACGTGATGGCTTATTATTCGTATTAGCTGTAAATTCTGGCTTAAAAGTAAGTGAAATCTTACAATTAAAAGTTAGTGATGTAATCGATGAAAATGAAAATGTTCGCCATTCCATTTTATTTTACAATGAAAAAGTAAAGAAACATAAATGGTTCGCTGTAAATGAAGACTTACAGCACGCGATCGAAGACTATATGAAAGAACGTAAAACTTGGAAACGTAATGAACCATTGTTAAAGTCTCAAAAAGGAACAAAATCTATTACGAGACAACATGCGTGGTACATTTTAAACAAGGCTGCAAAAGAAGTTGGATTAGAAGGGATTAGCTCACATACACTTCGAAAAACTTGGGGATATTGTGCATACAAATCAGGTGTTGATATCGCATTTTTACAACACTTCTTTGATCATAGTACTCCATCAAAAACTTTAAAGTATATCGGTATTGCTTAATAACTCTTATACATAAAAAAGGTTACCATTTATAAATGGTAACCTTTTTTATGTTTCACATTCTCTTTTCTTGTCTCTCCTATATTGTAGTGGTACTCTAATAGTAAGGGGGAGAAATTATGAACACTTTAACAATTGAATTACCGAAAGAAACGGCTGAAAAACTTGATTTATTAAAACAAGCTTATGAAAAGAAAACAGGTGCTTCTATTTCTGAGAGTACTCTTGTTCAAACACTTATCTCAAAAGAATTTATCCAAGCGATAACTCCTTTTGATTTACAACAATTCATCACTAGCAAAGAACAGCATTAATTGCTGTTCTTTTTTTATACTTTATCCCGCATTAACGGGCAGTAAGACCCCACCTCAAAATTCAGCGGAAGCAAAGAAGTTAGGTGGGGGGCGGGCTACCCGTAAACGCCCGATTGGTTCAACTAATAATCAGTGGGGGATAAACACCCCCCCACTGATTAAAGTTTCACTTTATCAGGGGTTTGCCGGAAATCTACCTCGAAACAATTCCTTACTTTAGCCAAACTTCTATTAGGCATCTCCCTATCGTTACTACCTCACAAAAAATTTTTTATTTATTTTCAGGAAAACCATTGACAATGATAATGATAACCATTATCATTTATTACGAAGCCAACAATTGATGAATCAACCAAACGCTCAGTAACATTGTTACCCCTCTTTTTCATATAGAAAGGCACTGTACATTCCCCCTGTTTGTACAGTGCCTTTCTTGTTTATTATCACTCAAACAAATTTAATTGCTCAGGCTTTGGCTCACCATATGTAATGTTCATCATTTTCATAAGCTGTTTCGCATTATCAGCTGCATCTCCGCCTGAATTATTGTTAAATAGTACGTATATGTCCTTTGTCTTCTTTTTTAATTGTTCTAGTCTTTCTACCCATTCTTCTAATTCTTTATTGTTGTAACGATATAAGCAACGAACCGCTCTCCAATTTTCCCCTTTATCAAGCCAGCCATGAACATTTCGGCCATGAAAACGTATTAACACCATCTCTGCATTCGTTACTTCTAATACGAGTGGTACTGAACCCATCCCTGCTTGTGGCTCATCACAAATTGTATGAATCCATTTCTCTTGCTCTAGAAACTGTAACGTCTTATCTCTCATTTCTGGATAAAACCATGTTTGATTTCGAAATTCTATTGCACACGGCAAACCTTCCATGTTTTCTTTCGTATATCGGAGAAAATCTACATTTTTCTTTTTACAATCAAACCATGGTGGATATTGAAATAAAATCGTTTTTAATTTACCAGCTTCAATTAAAGGAAGAATAGATTGTTTATATACATCAAACATCTCATCGAACGTAGAAAAAGGAATTTCACCTTTCATATGTCCTGTCATTCCTTGATATGCTTTGACGATAAAAGAAAAATCTTTCGGTGTTTCCATTGCCCATTTTGTATAGTTTCGTGCAGGTTGCATCGCATAAAATGAACTATCCACTTCTACTATAGGGAAATACTCACTATATGTTCGTAATTTATTTCTATTTTCATAGGGGTCTATATATAAAGAATCATGATCTCCCCACCCTGTTACTCCAATGAAAAGCAAATATATTCCTCCCTTTTTAACTTCACCTACTATCCATTCTACTCACTTCCTGAACACTTCGACCAATCAATTTCATTAAGTAGTCCCTTCTTTAAGAGTATCCGTATAAAAATATGATATACTAGATGGAAGAATTTTTAAATTGAGGGGTTATTTATTTATGCTTCCAAAAGATGATATTGTGTGTCATGAAAAACGAATAGAAGAATTAGAAAATAAAGTACGTTTTTATGAAGAACTTGTGAATCAATTACCACATCATTTCACATATAAAAATCCACAGATTGGTTTACAAATAAAGAAAACGAGATCAACTCATTCTATTCAAAACATACAAAAAGAGAATAAAGAGGCTGATTTTCAGCTTACTTGCGATTCATTATTTTTATTTAAACAACTTGAAACATACTTTGTTCATATTTTTGATGCTTTTTCACATCATGTAACCTTTGTTGATAATAAAGGAAATATAACTTTATGTAATCAGGCTGCGGCAGATGATTTTGGTGTAGTACGAAATGATATAATCGGAAAACCAATTCAACAATTACTAAAATTACCTGAAGAAAAAATTAAAGCTCTTGAAACATTAAGAACAGGCACAGAAATATATAATGAAGAAGTTTTAGACAAAAACTATGGCATTTTAAATAATCGAATTATTCGTGATTATAACGGAGAAATTTTTAGAGTTATTAGTGTCTTTCATTATTTAAACACAGAACGTGATGCAGAAAAATTTTCGTTAGCAGGGCGAATTGCAGCTGGTATTGCACATGAAGTACGTAATCCTCTTACAACCGTACGAGGTTATTTACAATTTTTACAAGAAACTGTTTCTCCATCTAATAAAGAACTATTTAAAAACTTACTTATTCCTGAATTAGATCGCGCAAATAGTATCATTACAAAATTTTTATCTATTTCAAAAACACGTGAATTTACAAGAGAACCCTTTCCAATTAATACATTTTTACGTGAGTATATTCAACAGTTACTAGCTAGCGAAGTCTTTTTACATAACATTTCAATTGATTATAATTTTTCTACCGAATTAGATGATATTTTAGTTCATATTGATCGTCATGAACTTGTGCAAGTTTTTTTAAACTTATTCCAGAACGCTGTCGATGCTCAAGGAGAAAAAAAACTTTCTATCCAAATTACTAGTTACCGCCTAGATAATTTTGTTCGTATTACTTTCACTGATAATGGGACTGGTATTCCACCAGCGATTCAAGAATATATATTTGATCCATTCTTCTCAACAAAAGATTCCGGTACAGGACTCGGATTGGCAGTAACGAAAAAAATTATTCAAAATCATAACGGTACATTAAAAATGACTAGTAATGAAGATGGCACTACTTTTACTATTTCAATTCCAATCTTACCTAAAACAGCCCTTGAAAGATTAAATCAAGACAAATAAAATCCAATCCATGAGCTACATGTCAATTGTTAAATCCCTCAACAATTGACATGTAGCTTTTTATATTGAACTTTTCTTCTTTACATTATATAAAAAGCTTTAATCAGTAGGTGGTTCTTCATCTCCCACTGATTATCAGCCCTCACCAATCGGGCTTTTATGGGCAGTTGATATCCCACCTAATTTCTTTGCTTTCGCTGAATTTTGAGGTGGGGGTCTTACTGCCCATTAAAGCGGGATAAAACCTTCTCTATATCTTACTTATTTGTTTGCCAAGCGGGCCAATTTCTTATTTTTTTAGAAATGGTAGTTTGTCCATCACGGATTTAGTATAAATTTCATTTTAATATATAGTAATGACTATTGATTCTATGAAAGAAAGGAATGAAAAGATGAACAATAAAAATAAAGGAAAAGTATTTTATGGTAATGACTGTTGCGAAGTCAGAGCTTGTAGTCATATTAACATCTCTAAGTCCGAACTTACAGAATTCGTTAGACTTCTTCAAGCTCTTGGCCAAGCTATTCAAGCTGTCTTTCAAAACCCTTCTCAAAATAATATCGATAACTTGATCGCTGCCCTAAATAACTTACAAAAATTTCTCAATTGCTTAGATTTATCTCCAGCACAAAGACAAATTGGAAATTCTATCATTGCTAATCTATTAACTATTTTAAGAACAACACCTTTCTCATGCGGAGCGTTGTACGTTGAACTACAAAGCCTGCTTAATTATTTATTGTATATCGCTAAGTTATTCAAAGTAGATTGTTGTACGACCGACAAACTAGTTAAACTCATAACAGAGATCCAAGCTATCCTAGTTCAATACGGGTCAGGATGCCTTGGAGGAGGAGCAACTGGCGCTACTGGTGCTACTGGTGCTACTGGCGCTACTGGACCTCAAGGACCGGCGGGTGCTCAAGGTGCTACTGGGCCTCAGGGACCGGCAGGCGCTCAAGGCGCTACTGGACCTCAAGGGCCTCAAGGCGCTCAAGGACCAGCAGGTGTTCAAGGCGCTACTGGACCTCAAGGGCCTCAAGGTATTCAAGGGCCGGCAGGCGCTCAAGGTGCTACTGGAGCTCAAGGTCCGGCAGGCGCTCAAGGTGCTACTGGTGCTCAAGGACCAGCGGGCGCTAAAGGGGCTACTGGACCTCAAGGACCGGCAGGCGCTCAAGGTGCTACTGGTGCTCAAGGACCAGCGGGCGCAACAGGCGCTACTGGACCTCAAG